>JAZFTY010000128.1:0-2257 GCA_036446935.1 Acidobacteriota bacterium
TACGGGGACGCAGGTCTTCGATCTTGAAGGCAAAACGGTGCTTCCCGGATTTAACGACGGTCATGGACATGTGACGCTGACCTGGGGCAAGAAGGTGGATCCCATCGAGACCAAGTTCCGCAGTGCCGAAAGCATTGAGGAAATTCTGGATGTTTTGCGCGAGAAAATGGAGACGCTGGGCCCCGATGAGATCTTGTGGTTTGACCGGGGACCTTCGAGTCCCTCCCAATTCAAAGAGAACCGCTGGCCCAACCGCCATGACCTGGACAAGGTTTCCACCGACCGCCCCATACTCCTTTCCCTGGGACCGGCAGGAAGCAATGCCATTGTCAATACCAAGTTGATGCGCGACGTGGGTATTACCCGAAGAACTCCTCAGCCCAGTGCGCAGGGACTTCAGGGAGAGATCGTCAAAGACCGGGCAGGACAGCCCACTGGAGTGTTTTTGGGGTGGGCGGGTCAGTCGCTGGTGCGTCGAAACATTCAGCTCTATTCCACTGAGGACCAGGCGGAGAATATCCTGCGTGCCTCTGAGGTGATGCTCAAGTATGGCATTACCAGTGTGGGAGATCCCAATACAGCAGTCTTCAGCACCAATGACAACATACCCTTCATGCGGTCCTATCAGAAACTGGCCGCCGAAGGCAGGCTGCCGGTGCGCGCCAATTGCATGCCTCGTATTCCTTTCCTCACCGTCTCCCTGAACGAGTGTGTTACCTATCTGGATTCGATCCCCGTCGAGCCTGGATTTGGAAACGATTTTCTGCTCATGCGCCAGGTCAAGCTTGTGGTCAATTCCTCCAGAGGGGACTTCAAACTGCCGGTTGATCAAGTCAAGCAGATCTTTAAAGCGGTCCATCGGGCGGGTTGGCAAATGATGGTACACGTGGGAGGAGGAGAAGCATTTGATGTTGCTTTAGAAGCGATTGACGAGGCCTACGAGGATTATCCCGAGGGTCCCCAGCGCCACCTGATTACCCACGCTCGCAATCCCAGCGAGGAAAACCTGGAGATTCTGGTGCGAAGGGGGATCATGGTGGATCCTCAACCGGGAACCTTGTTTGGCTACTCCGATGATTTTGAGCCGGAAGAAGGGCGCTACGGGCCGCTGCCCCTCAGGACCTACCTGGACCGGGGAGTGGGGCTCATGATCAGTTCCGACCAGCAACCGGTGGGACCCATGTTTCATATTTTTGAGGCCGTCAATCGGGTGCGCAAATCGGGCAAACCGATTGTGCCCGAAGAGGCCATCACCGTGGAAGAGGCCATCCGGGCTGCCACCATCACTCCTGCCTACTCCGTGTTTCAGGAAGACGTCAAAGGATCCATCGAAGCGGGCAAGTTTGCCGATCTCATCGTTTTGGGAAAGGATATCTTGACCGTCCCCTCCATGGAGATCAAGGACATTCCGATCTTGAGAACCATGGTGGGTGGGGAGTTCGTCTACGTCAATCCCGATCAGGATCCCGACCAGGAAGTGACCTTCTGGGATCCCGGCGGGTCTCGCTTCCTCAAGCTGGATATTGGTGGCGAGTGGCTCCGGTGAGAGACCTCATTCCCGTAATCCTCAAGTCCGGATTATGGATAGGTTCTCGTCACGAAGCGACGAAAGCGCCGCCCTGACAAGGGCGGGGGCACCCGCTTGCGGGTCGGAGGCCCCCGCAAACGTACTGTACGGTACGTTGAGGAGGCCGACCGAGTGCAACGCAGAGAGGGCGGATGATTTCGTCGGTGCAGTAGAGAATTTATGCATAATCCGGGCTAGGAAAGGAGCGTTTGCTATGTCGAATCCGATGAATCGTCGCCATTTTTTCTTTCTGGCCGGCAGCGGCATCGCCAGCCTGGGTGCATATGCTCAGGAGGCTGTTCCACCTGAGGCTCCGCCAACAGGGGATCCGGATGTGCCCCGGATCATGTCCCTCTTCAGCTTCAATAAGGGGATCTACTATTTCAATCCGGCGGGTCTGTATGTGGATGTGGGACAGACGGTTGAGTGGGTGGGAATCTCCTTTCGGGGCGCCACCTCCTTCCATCCTTCCTTCGAGAATCATGAGCTGCGGATGCCTGAAAATGCCCGGCCCTTTGATACACGAACCATGGCCGAGCCTGGAGGGACCTTTCGATGGACCTTTGAAGAGGAGGGAACCTACGATTACTTCTCCACCGAGTACGAGTATCTGGGGATGGTGGGCAGGATCGTGGTGGGCAAGCCGGGAGGACCGGGCGAAAGGCCGCCGGGATACGGAAATCGTGAGGG
>JAZFTY010000129.1:0-2489 GCA_036446935.1 Acidobacteriota bacterium
CTACCTCTTTATTGCTCATGATCTCTCGGTCGTCGAATACATCAGCGATCGAGTGGCGGTCATGTATCTGGGCAAGATCGTGGAGCTGGCCGACAGCACGGAACTTTATCGCAACCCACTGCACCCCTATACTCAGGCTCTGCTCTCCGCTGTGCCGGTGCCGGATCCAACCCGGCGGAAGCAGCGGACCCTTTTGCCTGGCGATGTGCCCTCCCCGCTGAATCCCCCTTCGGGATGCCGCTTTCACCCCCGCTGTCCCCTGGCCATCGATATCTGCAAGAAGGTGGAACCGCGGGAACTGGACGTGGAGGGACACAAGGTCTGGTGCCACGTGGTGGAAGAACAAGTCACCGGGTCACCACCCAAAGTTGAGTGAAACTGCAGAAATCTTCGGTATACTACGGTCTTCCATGATTTATAGACGTTTCTTGGCAGCGGCCCTGCTGGCTGGCTGTTGGACACAGAGTATGGTGGGTGCCCCGGAGGAGAAACAACTCACCGCGGTCTATGTCCAGTCTCCCATTGTGATTGACGGAATCCTGGACGAGAGAGAATGGGAGCTCGCACCCATTGCCGGTGATTTTATCCAGAAGGAGCCCAGAGAAGGTCAACCGGCAACAGAGCCCACCGAAGTAAGACTTCTCTACGACGACGAGAACCTCTACATCGGGATCTATTGTTTTGACTCCAGCCCAGAGGAGCTGATCGTCAACGATGTGACCCGAGACTACGCTCCCAATCTGGGGGATCACTTCTCGGTGGTGCTGGATACCTTTGACGACAATCGCAACGCTTTCATTTTTGGCACCAATCCCGGAGGAGCCCTGAGAGAGGGGCAGATGGGAGGAGACGGGAAGGCCTCCAACTTTGATTGGGACGCGGTTTGGTACGTCAAGAGCAAAATCACGGAGGAGGGTTGGCAGGCGGAAATGGCGATTCCCTTCAAGAGCCTGCGCTTCAGAGACAACGAAATTCAGGTTTGGGGCCTAAATTTTTACCGGAAGATCCGGCGGAAGAACGAAGACACTTACTGGAGCCCCATCCCACGGCCTTACGGCATAAGCCGAATCTCACTGGCGGGAGAGCTGGAAGGCATTAGCGGGATGCGCCAAGGGCGCAATCTTTATATCAAGCCCTATCTTGCGGCCCCCGTTGAGCGTCGCGAGGGAGATGATGTTGACTTCCTGCCCGAGGTGGGTTTTGACGTCAAGTACGGACTCACGCCTGGACTGACCCTGGATCTGACCGTCAACACCGACTTTGCTCAGGTTGAAGCGGACGAGCAGCAAATCAACTTGACTCGATTCAGCCTCTTCTTTCCCGAAAAACGAGAGTTTTTCCTGGAGAATTCCAGCATCTTCCAGTTTGGAAGACAGGTTCGAGGATTCCGCCAATCGCAGGATATCATTCCTTTCTTCAGCCGCAGGATCGGCATTGAAGAGGGCCAGTTAGTGCCCATCCTGGGGGGGGTTCGTCTCAGCGGAACAGCCGGCAGCTATCGCCTCGGCGTTCTCTCCATGCAAACGGATCGGTTCGAAGAGACTCCTTCCACCAATTTTTCGGTAGCTCGTCTGCGCCGGGATATTCTTCTCAATTCAGATATCGGTGCCATATTTATCAACAAGCAGGTCGGCAGCGAAGAGTTTAATCGCACCTACGGCATGGATACCAATTTGAACTTCTTCAGCTATCTGGACATTGCTTCCTATCTATTGAAGACCGACACCTCGGGAGTTCAAGGTGACGATGGGGCCGCAGACTTGAGCGTCAGTTGGAACGATCGGCTCCTCGATATCAAAGCCGAGTATCTGACCATCCAGGAAAACTTCAATCCCGAAGTCGGGTTTGCGCCACGCACGGGAATTCGAAAAAGCACTGGGGAGATGACGGTGCGCCCCAGACCGGGAGAGGCCATTCCCTGGATTCGCGAGTTTCGACCTTCTATTTCCATCGAGTACATCACCGACCAGGAAAATGTTCTGGAAACTCGACGGTTCGACCAAAATATTTCCGTTTCATTTGAAGACTCCAGCAACGTCTGGTTTACCCGAAGGGACAGATTCGAGCGTCTGGATGAACCCTTTGAGATCCGGGAAGGTCAGTTCATCCCGGTGGGCGACTATCCATTCGTAGAGTATTCCACTGCCTTCAACACCAACCGGAGCCGCATGTTCAGTGGCCGCGCCCTTTTCAGGACGGGCAGTTTCTTTAACGGCGAGAAGGATTCCTACGAGATGGACTTTAGCTTTCAGCCCGGCTACCACCTGGGCGCGGATATTGCCTGGAGATACGACGACGTCAAATTGCCTTCCGGGGACTTCACGACAAATCTTTTGACCTCCCGCTGGAACTACTCCTTTAACCCCTATATGTTCCTGAACGCTCTAATCCAGTACAACAGCACCGTCAAGGAAATCTCCAGCAACATCCGCTTCAACTTCATCTACAAGCCTCTCAGCGATCTCTTCCTGGTCTACAACGAGAGGCGC
>JAZFTY010000130.1:0-2329 GCA_036446935.1 Acidobacteriota bacterium
CAAAGTGAATGAGTCCATCGGCAATACCTTTGCCGAGTATGCCCGCCGCTTTTTGCGGAAGGACCCGGATATCATTCTGATCGGTGAGATTCGCGACGAGGACACGGCCGAGGCTTGCTTCAGGGCAGCCATGACCGGACACCTGGTCTTTAGCACCCTGCATACCAATGACAGCGTGGGAGCGCTGCAACGCCTGAGCAATCTGGGGGTGAATAATGCCATCGCAGCAGAGGCGATTCTGGCGGTCATGGCTCAGCGACTGGCACGACGCATCTGTTCCAAGTGCCGGCAACACTACGGGCCGGATCAAACACTGCTTTCCCTTTTCTATCCTGAGGGCCGGCCCAAAGATGTGGAGTTCGTGAGTGGTGCGGGTTGTGCGGCCTGTGATTATCTGGGCTTCAAGGGGCGGTTGGGTCTTTATGAATACTGGGAGCTGAGGCCGGAAGTGGTTCTGGCCATCCACAATGATCCAGGGAAAGTCCGTGAAATAGCCCGTCGCACCGGACTCATGTCCATGGTCGAGGATGGGCTCAACAAGGTGGAGCAGGGAATTACCACTCTGGAAGAGCTGCGCCGGGTTGTTCCTCTCGATCAGATTCGCAATTACGTCGCCTTCGAGTACGGGAAAGATAAACCGAGGGTGAAGGGGAGGAAGCGGAAGTCGAAGAGAGAAAAGCCGCTGGAGAAGGTGGGAAAAGTAGAAGAAGCAAAGGAGGACGATACGATCGATTGGCCCTCAGTGGTTCACCCGAAGCAGGGGTAATAGTGTATGGTTAAGGAGTGTGACCCATCCAGTTTGTGAAATTTAAGAGGTGATCTCATGGCTTTATTTGGATCTAGTGCAAGTAATTTGATTGGTCTGGACATTGGTTCTTCGACCATCAAAGTGGTGTCTTTGCAAGCGGTGCGTGGAGGCTATCAGCTCGAGTCTGCTGGGGTTGAGACCTTACCTGCGGGTTCGGTAGTGGATGGGGCGATAGCCAAACGGGAGGCCGTCGCAGACGCCATCAACCATGTCTTCCATTCGCGCAAGATCAAGGGCGATCAGATTGCCAGCTCCGTCTCGGGCCCTGCGGTCATCGTCAAGAGAATATCGTTGCCGGCCAGAAGTGCGGCCGAGGTGGGAGAATCGATCCACTGGGAAGCGGAGCAGTACATCCCTTTTGACATCGCTGAGGTGTATCTGGACTACCACCTCCTGGGGCCCTCTGAGGACGGCAGCGAAACCAATGTCATCCTGGTGGCGGTTAAACGAGAGACCATCGATAATCAGAGCGACGTCATCGCCATGGCCGGAAAGGAACCGGCCATTATGGACCTGGACTCCTTTGCCCTGCATAACATCTATGAGGTGAACTACAGGCCCAAGCCGGATAGTGTTGTGGCACTGTTGAACATCGGGGCATCGATCATGAATGTCAACATCGCCACCGGCAATGAGTTCATCTTCACCCGCGACATCGGCATGGGCGGAAATTATTACACCGAGTACATCCAGCGAGATTTGGGTGTTTCCTATGAAGAGGCTGAGAAATACAAGAAGGGTCAAGCGCCGGAGGAACTGAAGGGAACGGTGAGCACGGTATTGCAGTCTGTTTCAGAGATTCTGTCTCTCGAGGTCCAAAAAACTTTTGACTATTTCAGGACCGCTTCGGAGTTCGAAGAGTTGGAAACGATCTACATTTGCGGAGGCGCCAGTCGCACCGAAGGATTGAGGGATTATCTGCAGGAAACCTTTCAGGTTCCGGTCGAATTTTTGAACCCCTTTCAAAAGATCAAGGCCGATGGCAACGCCTTGCCGGCGGGCAACGACGGGTGTGATTTTGCGGTGGCCGCTGGCCTGGCCTTGCGGTATCGAGGGGACAAGCCCACTGGGCCAGCCAGTAAAGGAAGCGCCTTCGGCTTTCTGACCGGGAACATGTCGCAGATTTTTAAGAAACTGACCAAGCGATAGACAGGCCCCGAGTTCACCTAGAGTGAATCCTTCCATTGTACCCATTGCCTGTATTAGTACTTGCACACCACAGGATGTTTCGATATCTTGGAGCGTCATGACTTGGCTGTCTTTACTCCTGCTCTTGCTAGTGACCCCTTCTTTTGTGGAAGCTCAGAACGTTTTCCCCGGGGAGAAGCAGTACGTTACAGAGCTTTCCTTTGATGGAAAGGAATTCACCAGCGCTTTCAATGCTACGGCGGATCGTACCCGCCTGGTCCTGGTGTTTTCTCCTACTTGACCCAACTGTCTTCGAGGGGCCCTCGAAACTCTTGAAATCCTGAAACGGATCCCCGACGCGAAAGTGAAGGTCTTTGCCCTTTGGTCTCCGAT
>JAZFTY010000131.1:0-7627 GCA_036446935.1 Acidobacteriota bacterium
TGTGCCAAAAGGGAAGACGAAATCAGCGTCGTCAAACAGACGATGAGGGTACAAAAAAAGGTTCTGGAGATAACCATGGTTAAGCTTCCTTTCCCGAGCCGGGATGATTCGCAAATTCCCTACTCCGGGGACAAAATCCCGACCGGTCTTTAAGATTATCACATCTCTCTGACCTCGAGACAGAGACTAATTTGCAGGGGAGATTACCCTAAAGGACCCGTGGTGGAGCGGGGTCGCTGGACCATAAAGGGTGAGGGGCTTGGTGGCCCAATCAGGTCGGGCCAAAGATCGTCCAGGTCTTTTTCAAAGAGGGTATCCGAGTCACCCCGGACCAGCCTCCATGCACCCTCCGCAATCTCTGCGGCCAGCTGACCCGGTGACCAGCCTGAATTACCCAGGAAGACGCGCAGCTCACCGGCGCCCTTGTTCTGCCCCAAGAACTCCTCCAGAAGGTTTCTGTCGCCACTGTAATAGACATCCTCCATCACATGTTCTGCTGGTTCAGGTGGCTCAGCGTTCCGAGTCAGAAAAAGAATCCCGTCCAGCCCTACCGGGCCGCCGAAAAATAACCAGTTTGACTCGCGGCCGGAATCCTTCAGGTCCGGCAACACCTGAGGCAGGGATATCTCCGTAACCTTGTTGACAATGAGCCCCAGCGACCCGTTCTCTCCATGTTCCAGCAGCAGGACCACGCTGCGGCGGAAGCGTGGATCTTGCATGCCGGCAGTCGCTACCAGGAAGATCCCCTTCCCGGGCACAAGGGTTTGTTGAGAAGTATTCCCCTGGTAAATAGGGGCACGGCCCTCTCTCACCGAAGCTGCCGGTGGAAGCACTACCAGGAAAAGGAGCGGAACCAGACCTTTAGCCCGTCTCAATGGAATCATTTTCACCCTGCAAACGGCTTTAGCCCGGATTATGCATAAATTCTCTACTGCAGCGCCGAAATCATCCGGGCCCTGACTGTGTTGCGCTCGGTCGGCCTCCTCAACGTACCTACAGTACGTTTGCGGGGACCTCTGTCGCCCGCCTTGTCAGGTCGGCGCTTTCGGCGCTTCGTGACAAGAACCTATGCATAGTCCGGGCTAGATCAACCGTAATCCTCCCAGGGATAAAAGGCAATCAATTTTGAAGTGGATCTTGGGGATTTGGGGGATTTTGAGTTTAGAGTCTCAAAATGGATTTTCCAGGCAGGTGACACCTTCGGATTGGTTCGTCATTAACTGGACCAGAAAGCGGCGCAGTCGCTTTTTCTCGGCTCCTGCAAGTTGGGAGAAGCTCAGGCCGGCGAAGAAACCCCCAACGGAGCTGACGGTCGCCATCTCCACCCGAATCTCACTTTCACTTCCGGGCACCTGGAGTTTGAGTTCCAGGGGCGTTTCCTCGGTCAGCTGCACTTCGGTTTGCAACCGGCAGCCGCCCATAGCGATATTGGTCACAACACCTTCGCCGTGTTTTTGTCCATATGAAAACACCACCGGAAAGTGGGTCTGGAAGCGCCGGTGTCTGCGGCGATTCCCCTGTGTCCTCACGTAGCGGGTCCCCCATCGAAGGGCTCTGAAACGCCGCCAGCAGGACATGCACCGATAGGGATAGATGTAAACGCAACTCAACAGATGCTCGACCACTCCACCTCGCTGAAGGCGATTCCCGCCTCCCTTACCGCATTTCGGACACTGAAGGAACATGACACCTCCGCTGGATTGACAGATCTTCCCTAAACGTACAAATGACTTTGAGTGGATTAACGGAGCAAGTCCGGTGCCAAAGCACGATGAAATCCCACAAAGAACGAGGAACCACAAACCTGCTTATTACCAATGCTTTACGCGGATCGTGTCAAAAACACTGAGGAAAGGCATTGAGCAAAATGCCAACCAAGGTTTACATTCCATCAAACTCCCCGGCTCTGATGGAGCGAACGAAGAGCAGTCAGCGCCGTGGGCTTAGTGTCTCGCTCCATAAATACGATGACGTTTGCTGATGGGGCTTGCGAGGGGAGATCAAGGAACGAGGATGAGGCGATGCAGGGCATCGGCGACGACGAGAGACACAGAGATCGTCCGCAACCTCCATCAGCCCGAAGGGTGGCGGCGGGACGGCATCGATTTCTTTGTCTCTCCTCCTCCGCGATGCGCACAGACATCGCGTCGTCGTCGGTTCGCGAACTCGACGCCGTCGCGCTCGCCACAAACGTCACCATATTTATGGACCGAGGCACTTACCCAAGGGCCCGTCCCCCACCCATTGCCTTTAGCACCCGGACAGTCTACCCTCTACCCAAAGTCCGATGGCTCAGTCGGGGAGAAACATGGTCGAGAAGAAAATCATACCCATTCGTCTTACCCTGATGCTTTCTCTGATCCTGTTTAGCCAATGCACGTCCAATGTTCCCGACGTTCTGGCACCCGAGAGAATATTGCACAACGGGAAAATCGTGACCGTGGACCAGGATTTTTCCATTGCCCAGGCGGTGGCCATCAGAAATGGGCGCTTCCTAGCCGTGGGCTCGGACAGCGAAATTCTGGCCCTGGCCGGAGCCCAAACCGAAAAGGTGGATTTAGAGGGGAAAACCGTCTTACCTGGATTGAACGATTCCCACGTGCACCTGGCCCATCGGGTCGGTGAACCGCCTGATCCCTTAATTCCTAAATTCGCTCAAGCCAAGTCCATTGCCGAGATTGTAGAACTGGTCGCCCAGAAGGTAGCAGCCACGCCCGCAGGAGAAGTGGTGTGGATTCCTCGCGGCCCCCGTATTCAACAAATCCAGGAAAAACGCTGGCCCACTCGCTACGACCTGGACCCCGTCTCACCTAAAAACCCGGTCATTCTTGCCTTCGCCGGAGACACGGCCAACGTCGGCAACAGCCTGGCCCTGGCCGCAGCCAATATCAATCGAAATGTCCGCCAGCCCTACAAAGAGGGCCTTTTCGGAGAGTTCGATATCGATCCCACAACGGGAGAGCCTACAGGAGTGGCTACCGGCTTTAGCGCCTTTCACATGCTGCGGGAGGGAGAAGCGTTGAATGTCTGGCCCGCAGACAAATTACAGGAAAACATCCGCAGCGCTCTGGAGAGGGACATTCTTCCCAATGGAATCACCAGCCTTTCCGATCCCCTGACCAGCATGGAGAATCAGCCCACCCAGCACGCCTATCAAGCACTCCTGCACAGTGAAGAAGGGCTGCCCGCACGCATCAATCTGATGGTTCGGATTCCCGTGCGCGCGCTTTCTACCGAGGACTGTCTGGAACTCATCGACGGTCTGCTTTTTGCACCCCCTTTTAGAAGTGATTTTCTGCGAGTGGGCACCTTCAAGCTCAGCCTGGACAAGGGAAGAGGGGATGACATTTACGTTGTCCCGGCGGAAAAAGGGAGACAGGTGCTCATTGAGGGACACAAAAGGGGATGGCAACTCTACGTACACATCCGCGCCCCGGAGGCCTTTGACTATGCCACCCAGGCGCTGGAGGAGGCCTTTCGACTCTATCCTCGAGAGGACGCCCGGCACGTCTTTACCCATATCAACAAGCCCACGCTTGAGAATCTGGAAACCATGAAACGGCTGGGCATTATTGCCGACTTACAGGTCGGCCCCATCTATCATCTGCCCGATGATACGGAAGAGACCTACCCCCAGAATCCTAAACGGCCTGATCTGGGCCCCCATCCTGTGGCCTCTTACCGGGACGCGGGAATTCCCGTGATCCTCAGCAGTGATCAGTCTCCTCTGGGCCCCCTGTTCAGCGTTTGGGAGGCCGTCAATCGAGTGCGCAAATCGGGCAAGGTCTTTCAACCGGAAGAGAGACTGACGCTGGAGGAGGCCATCCGGGCCGTTACCCTCACCTCGGCCTGGACTTTCTTTGAAGACGACGTCAAAGGATCGATCGAAGCGGGAAAATACGCCGACCTGGTGGTTTTAGGACGGGATATTCTCTCCATCGATACTATGGAGATCAAGGATATTCCCATTTTGATGACGATGACCGATGGGAAGTTTGTTTACATCAACCCCAATCAGGATCCGATGCAGAAGGTGGACTATCTTCGACCCCCTGTGAGGAATTCTTATTTGGACTAGAATGTAAAAAGCCTGGATGTGTAGGGAGAAGGCAGCAAGGCTCGGGTAACCCAAGAAAGGACAGGAAAGGAATGAGCTATGGCTGAAAAACCTTACGATGTTGCTATTTTGGGAGCCGGGCAGGCCGGGTGTACTTTGGCCGGTAAAATTGCCGAAAAAGGTGTCCACCCGACCACGGGGGAACCTTTGAGAATCGCCCTCCTGGACCGAGGTGCCTACCTCAAAGGAAAATCCAATCCCGGATACGGTCATCCCATCAGGCGACAAATGTTCACCAACGTTTCCCAGGACTTTGCGGGACGGTATACCCAGATGACGGGTCTCCCCCCGGGCAAGAAACGTAAGGTTCCTGTTCAACAGGGCCAGGAGGTTTTCCTGCAGAGGACGCCCGCCATATTCGGAGGAGGAACTCATCACTACACGGCTCTCACCCACGTGCCCCACGAAGTGGATTACAGCGTGTGGGTGGAGGAAACGGGGGCAGACTGGAGTTACCAAAACCTGAAACCCTTCGCCGATCAGATTGATCGTGACTTCAACATCCATACCCGTCCAGAGGCCATCCTGACCCGATTGGATCGCCTGGTTCGCGACACCGCCCCAACAATGGGCTACCCCACTCAAGACGTCACCATCGCCAAGAAAAACTGTCTTCTGTCGGGCTATTGCGATGGCGTCAACCACTGCAAATACGATGCCCGGATGGGCAGCTTTGTCGCCTATTTGCCGATCGCCGAAGAACGGGGCGTGGATATGATCCCGGATGCAACCGTCCACAGGGTCGTTATCGAAAAGAGAGGAACCCAGGCCCGAGTGGTGGGAGTGGAGTATACCCAGGGTGGAATGCAGCAGCGATTGGAAGCGCAAAGGGTCATTGTTTCCTGCGGAGACTATGGGAACCCTCCCTTACTTTATCGCTCCGGCTATGGACCGCGAGAACTTACCGATGGCGACCCCATCGTGGAAAATCGAAACGTGGGACGAAACACCGACAATCGCCCCCAGTTTACAGGGCCGGTGGGGGTTTTTGACGAACCGCTCAGCGATGGTCAATTCCATCACGAAGGCGCTTACTACATCTATCACGATCTGAATCCGGACAAGCGTTATGAACGCGTCGAAATTTCCATGAAAGCCAATGTGCTGCCCCGTCCTCCGCAGGCAGCGCTGGCCCCTGCAGCTCCAGAGTTCGGGCGGGCTCACAAAACCTACATGGGCGACGTCGGGAACGCTTCGGTGATGACTCAAGCTCGCAGCAGATTCCTGAGCCGAAGTTCCTCCAGTCTTCACCTGGTGCGCCCTCGTGAGGTTCGCGGCTGGATCAACGAGTGGGGGGAGCAGATTTATCAAGCCCACGACCCTAGCATCCTCAAGGCCTTCGAGCAGGGACGAGAGCTGATCTATGAACTGCTGAAAAAGATGGGGGCGCGAGAAGTCCTTGGAATGGATCAACCCATTCGAATCCGCCACCTCAGCACCTTTGTCGGTTCGTGCATCGTGGGAACGGATCGGAAAAACTCGGTGGTCAATCCACACTTCGAATCCCACGATATTGAGGGGCTTTTCATTTGTGACGGGAGCGTGGTTCCACGAGCTGCCAGCCAGGGATATGCGGGAACCGTGGCAACAGTCGCCCTGTTTGCCTCCTCCCGCATCGTGGACCGTCATTTCAAGAGAGGATAGAGAGGATTTTAAAAGATGGCCAAAGACTGGGCTTTTGTGGATCGATTCACACCGGACAAACCTTTTGAGCTACCCGGAGATGCCTTTCCCCCACCCGAACGGATAGACACCGTCTCGGTCTCCCAAGCCGATTTTGTGCGGCCCACCGACCCCGTGATCTGGCTCACCCACAAGAGCGTTACCCGCTGTTATCCCTGGTGGATCGCCGACAACTACCACATGATGAATGATGTTCTGGAGGGGGATCCCGTCTGGGTTGCATTCTGAGAGAACTGCAGCTCCGGGGGAGCTTATTTAAGCAGGTCCGACGGCATCGATCTCACCTTCTTTACGCCTGGACTTTACAACGCCACGGCGGCGGCCAAGGATCATCAGACCAACAACTGGTGGTCTCCCAACGACGGTGTCTGTCTTGCCGGACCCAGAGCGGGCCAGATCCTGCCCCGAATACCCCTTTACAACGGTACCTTCGAAGACTTTTGCCGGCTGCATCCCCAGGGAGAGGTGATGATTTGGAATCACCCCACCCATCGTGACGGCCGCCATGGTCACGGCTCCGACGAGTTTCCGGGCCGGGTAGGGGTGAAAAAACATTTTTACGACACCATCCAGCTAGGTGATCTCGACCCCAGGCTTCAGGAAAACGAGATCGTTCTGGGCATCAATGAGGACTTCGGCCCACTGGCGGTTCCCCGTGTGGAGATCTGGAAAGAGGATTTCGTGTTCAACACCACGGTCAGTGAGGTCCCCTTTGTGGTGCTGTGCCTGCCTGCGACACACACCATGGGAGCCTACCATCGGTCGGTGGATGGGGAGGTGCTCTCATTGAGTCGTTCCGGAGATTCTTTTCTCGACGATTCCTCCGGTTCACTGTGGAATATCGAAGGCCGCTGTGTGGAGGGACCCTGGGCCGGCAAATCTCTCCCGCCTCTGAACTTTGCCACACTGGAGTGGCACGCCTGGGTTTCCTATCATCCTGAAACAAAGATTTATGAGAGCCAAGCCAAAAAGACTCTCATGCAGGTCCAGGACCCGTGTCTGGAGGAAATCTGCCGACTCATTGGCGATGCTCACACCATCGAGCGGCAGTGGCCGGTCATGAAAGCATGGCTGCCCGAGCGCGCCGATTCAGGAGTCGAAATCGTGATCAAAGGCCACCCGCTGCGTCTCTTTCATTTTAAAGGGGCCAGCGAAGGAGAGGACTGGGCAATTTGTCGCAAACACAGTGCAGGCAGCGGCTGCCTTGCCGCTACCAGCTTTCCGGTAACTCTTTACTCCGATCCAGCTCACCAGGAACGACTGCCTGAGGATCAGATCCAGTGGTCTCCCCTGATTGAAAGCGGTGAGATCAAAGAGACTCTGGAGACGGCAGGCCCCAACTGTAAGTTGGAGCATCCGGCTTTTCCCACATTGAGGGAGTTCGTTGAGCACTTGGAGGCGGCGGGTCACCGGGTCCGCCAGAGCCGATATCTTCTCAGCTCTGAGCTAACCGCCCGGGCCGAAGTGGGGTTTTCCTTGATGATCGGACGGGACCGCTGGATGCTGTTGCGCTTCCCTTCCCGGGAATTGGCTGCCCAGGAGGCAAAGAGAAGAGAACACTGCATCCAGGGCGGAACCTTCCTGCTTTGGTCCGATCCTCCTGGCATGTACGTGCAGTGGCTGACCTTCACCCGCCCGGATGAAGAAATCTCCTGGTCCCAGGCCCTCGATGATGAAGCTTTCCGGACGCTGATCGAGAAAATCTGCTCCTCAGCAAGTGAGGGGATCACTCCCTCCCGTAGGGGTCAGCCGGTGGCTGACCCGCACAGTTAGAATTGCAAAAGCTACGGGAACTCCAGACTTCTGTCCCCATTGAGATTATTTTTC
>JAZFTY010000132.1:0-2907 GCA_036446935.1 Acidobacteriota bacterium
TCAGCGGTCAGGTGCCTATGGAAATGTCTGAAGATCAAGCCAACGATTTCTCGGTGGTGGAGGGTCAGAAATACATGAGCCTCACCACCTTTCGAAAGAGCGATAAACCCGTCCCTACACCTGTATGGTTTGTGGAGAAAAATGACAAGCTCTGCGTGTGGACGCAGTTAAACTCAGGTAAAGTGAAACGCCTTCGCCACAACTCCAGAGTGACCCTTGCTCCCTGCACGATGGGTGGGAAAGTCATTGGACCCACGGTGGAGGGGATCGCCCGCTTGGTGTCACCCCAGGAAAAGGAGGAGGTCAGGCTGTTACTTCTGGCCAAGTACGGTTGGATGCAGCGGTTGTTCTCCTTTATTCACCGCCATGATGAGATGACGGCACTGGAGATCGCAGCCCGTTGATTGAAGGCGTCGTTGAGCCTGAGGCCGCGTCCCCGCGGCCCTATCGGATCGTCAACCAGCCCGCCATCAGGAAAAACAACAGGATCAGCACCAGAACCGTGGAGGTGAGTGGACGGTTTTTATAGCCTTCACCGACCCACCGTGTTTGCCCATTCAAGATCAACAGGGTCATCGCCAGCATGGGCATAAAGAGGGCTCCCCAAATGGCGTTAAACTTTTGCATGCTGGCGAATCCAACCCACAGCCCAATCATGGGAAGGGTAGCCATGGCGTACAAGTACCATCGGTAGGATTTGGATTGGGTATCGATGGAGCGTTCCGAGGAGGGTTGACCTTCCCCCATCATTCCCCACAGATCCGTAAACAGATAGGGGACACTTTGCCAGACACCCAGCAGGCTGCTGAAGACCGCCCCGAATGCTCCCAGCAGGAAGGCCCACTTACCGATGAGACCCAGTTGTCCTACCAGTTGATCGGCTAATTGGATCACCAGGGTGGCGCCGCTGCCTTCAATTTCGATGGTGCTTCCGATAGTGACCATGGCCAGACCAAACACGGCAGTCAGTGCGTAAGCAACCCCCAGGTCGATCCGGCAGACCCGCAGATCATCGGTACTGAGTCGTTCTTCCTCACGGATCCAGTAACCGTAGCAGAGGACCGTTACCGTGCCGCCCACCCCCCCCATCAAGGCGATGGTCCAGGCTAATCCTTCCCCATTAATTTGAGGGATGGAGGGTACCAGCAACCCGCCAATGAGCTGGCCCCAGTTCGGCCTCAACAGAATAGCGGTTGCCACAACGGTAACGAACATCAAACCAATACAGCCCCTCATCACTTTTTCAAAGAGGGAATACCCACCCACACGGACCAAAACCACGCCGATAAGGCTGAGCAAGATTCCATAGATGATCTTGCCCGTAACGGGATTCTCGGAGACGGGCAGAATGGCCTGGGCCGCAACACCACAGGCGCTCATCAAAGAGGCGGCCACCATGAAGCTCCAGGCCAGAAGATAGGCCAGAAAGCCATAGCGGACAGGACGCCCCAGGTGGATGACCACTCCCTCCAGCAGGGTTTTGCCGGTGGCCAGTTGCCAGCGGGTCAATCCTTCATTGAGAACAAACTTGAAAAAAGCCCCTAGAACAACCGCCCATAAAATGGCCACTCCCAGTTGGGCTCCGCTGAAGCTGGCTGCTGCCAGGTCTCCCGCACCCACTCCGGTTGCCGCAACCAGGATTCCCGGCCCAGTAATCGACAATAAATTCAACTTTTTGGACATCTGGCAATCTAATATCTATGAGTGCGCGTTGGATGAAAAGAAAAAAGGGGAAATGTCCCTGTCGACTGTGATGAATGTACTTGACAAAATCGAGGATTCTAAGGTAGTATTGTGCGGCAAAGCTAAGAAAACTAAGGTTATAGCGGCTGTTATAATCTTTCAACAAACATCTACTAACCGTTTGAACCGCAAAGAACAAGCGAGGTAAAACAAGTGGCTGGTAAAGACTTATCTGATCTTCTGGTGAACCCTCATGCACGGTCGGGAAAATCGAGGGAAACGAGTGCTTCAGCTCAAGCTCCAGCCCCAACCGTTACCTACAGCCGACCGCCCCGAGCGGCGGTGGACCTGGTGACGCTTCTCTCGATTGCTGGATTGGCTTTGGGCTCAGTGCTGGGCTATTTCTTATGGCAGCAGAGCGTTCAGGCCGAAGCCTTTCAGGAGCAGATGGTGGTTGTCGGTCAGTCCCTGGAGCTTGTGGCGAGAAGGTTGGACGGGAATGGCGATCAGCTTGCCGCATTGCAATCCCGGCAGGAAGTCACAATGGAACGCGTGGGCGTGACCCAGCGGGACCTCAAAAGAGCACAGGAGCTGGCCGTAGAGCTCAAGGAAGAGCAGGTCAGAAGTGTGGCAGCGCTGACCGAAGAAATAGCTCTCAAGGCCCAGGAAGTGGCCGATTTTCAGGAAGAAGCGGGTCAGAAATTTGAAGGTGTGGATGAAGAAATCTCCACGGTCAAAGAGAGTGTGGCAGTCACCCAGAAGGACCTGACGGACACACTGGAGCAGCTCACAGCACTGGGCGTGCGTGTGACTGAGCAGGGAAGTATGATTGCCACCACCAGCGATGGACTGGATGAGCTCATACGGCGAGGCGAAAGAGAGTACGTCACCTTTGACTTCCTCAAGAAGAAAAGAGCCCAAGTGGGTAATATCTCTGTGGAGTTGCGAAAAGCGGATACGAAACGCCAACGCGCCGACCTGCATATTTTTGTAGACGATCGGAAGATGGAGAGGAAGAATGTCAACGTCAATACTCCCGTCAATTTCTACGTGGGCTCAGAGAAGATCCATTACGAACTCGTCATCAATCAAGTGCTCAAGGACCAAATCAAGGGTTATGTCAGCGTGCCCAAGGGAAAACTACCCCCGGGAACCCCTGCCTTAGGATCCGCCCAGGAGACTGAGGTCAGCATGGTCAACCCGAACTAAGCCCTCGTCACCTCG
>JAZFTY010000133.1:0-5500 GCA_036446935.1 Acidobacteriota bacterium
ACATCGGCGATGACGAGAGACAAAGAGATCGCCGGCAACCCCCATCTGCCCGAAGGGTTGGGGCGGGACGGGCCCATCCCTTTGTTGCTTCTCCTCGCCGATGTCCATGACATCGCCTCGTCGTCGCGCCTCGATCTGGGCTCCGTCGCGCTCCCAACAAACGTTATCGTATTCATAACAGTGAGTACTTAGTCCTTCCGGCGAAACATTTCCAGCATGCGATGGGTGACCAGAAATCCTCCCACCACGTTGGCGGTTGCCATGGCCACCGCCAGGAAGCCTAGAATCGTGGTAAAGGTGGTCAATTGGACACCCGAGGTGACCAAGGTCCCCACCAGCGTGATGCCTGAAATGGCGTTGGCACCCGACATGAGAGGGGTGTGCAAAAGAGGGGGTACCTTGGTGATCACCTCAAAACCCACAAAAAGAGCCAACACGAAGATAGTCAAGGCGGCTACAAAGACCTCCATCAGGTAGTTTTCCTTTCATCGTTAGCAGGAGCAGCGGCAGGCTGGTCCAGAAGCTCTCGCACCTGGGGATGGACCACCTCTCCCTGGTGGGTCAAAAGAGTATCGCGAATGACTTCGTCTTCCAGGTTAAGGTCCAGCTGGCCGTCTTTCACCAGATTGTGGAGAAAAGCGGCGACGTTTCTGGCATACATCTGGCTGGCGTGGTGAGCCACGGTCGAGGGTAAGTCGGTGGGCCCCAGGATGGTGACACCCTTGTATTCCACCTTCTCCCCGGGCCGAGTCAACTCACAGTTCCCGCCCCCTTCTGCGGCCAGATCCACAATGACCGATCCTGGATGCATTCCCTGAACCGCTTCCTCGGTGATGAGCATGGGAGCCTTTCTGCCAACAACCGCTGCTGTAGTAATGACAACGTCGCTTTCAGCCACCACTCGAGCCATCATTTCTCGCTGGCGCCGATAGAACTCCTCGTCCATGACCTCGGCATACCCTCCCGATCCCTCACTTCCCTCTGTTTTCAACTCCAGTTCCACGAACTTGGCCCCCAGGCTCTCCACTTGTTCTTTGACCGCAGGCCGCACGTCGTAGGCCTGCACGAGTGCGCCCAGCCGGTGGGCAGTGGCGATCGCCTGCAACCCGGCCACACCTGCTCCAATAACAAAAACCCGGGACGGTCGGATGGTCCCGGCAGCGGTCATCATCAAGGGGAAAATCTTATTGAGCTCCCCGGCGGCCACAAGAACAGCCTTATAGCCCGCTATCGTGGCCATCGAGGTCAGGACATCCATGGACTGTGCCCGGCCAATGCGCGGCAGCAGTTCTAATGCGAAAGCGGTGACTCCTCGCTGGGCAAGTTTTTGCGCGGTTTGAGGAGCTCCAAAAGGATTCAGGAGCCCCAACACGATTTGACCCGAACGCATCAAATCCAGATCGTCACCAGCACCCGGTTGGGCGTTCAAGGGATTCACCTGCAGGATGACGTCGGCCGAGGAAAAGAGTTGAGTGCGATCGGGTACCAGACGCGCCTTTACTTTCTGGTAGGAGTCATCGGAAAAGCCGGCTTTTTCACCCGCTCCCTGTTGCACAACAACTTCCAGACCGGCCTTGGCCAAATCGGCCGCCACCGAAGGCACCAGGGCCACTCGCCGCTCCGACGGATAGGTCTCGACAGGAACTCCTACAATCATCTCATTCTCTGAAGTAAAGTCTTCACATCATAGGCGGTCTGATCCCACAAATGTACTTTTTTGTACCTTATCCCAACATCATATCGCCGCCGTTGTGATACACGATCTGCCCGGTAAACCAGCTGCAGGCATCGGAAGCCAGAAAGAGGACCGTATGGGCAAGCTCTTCAGGGGTCCCCATTCGGCCCAGAGGAAGTGTGGAACCAATCCTCTGCTTCTCCTCCTCGGTGTAGAGCCTTCCCCCTCGGGGCAGGGGCGTGTCTACGGGTCCTGGAGCCACGGCGTTGACCACGATTCCGTGAGGAGCGAGTTCCAGGGCCAGGGTTTTGGTCAGCGCATTCACCCCGGCTTTGGAGGCGCAATAGTGTGAACCTTTGGGAATCCCCCGCATCGCATGCCCGGCCGAGATATTGATGATCCTCCCCCGCTTGTTTTCAATCATGTGATCCAGCACCGCTTTACAGGATAAGAAAGTCCCTTTCAAGTTGACCGCGATCACCTGATCCCATTCTTCCTCGGCCATGTCCTGTACCGTGGCCTGGGGAAAGATCCCTGCCGAGTTGACCAGGATGTCTATGCGACCAAAGGCCTCCAGTGTCTTTTCGACCAGTTCCTTGACCTGTTCCTGTCGGGTAACGTCAACGGCACTTCCCAGGCCCTGTTGTCCGGTCTCCTTGATTTCACCAACCACCTGCTCCGCCCGTTCCGCAACAAGATCACCAATGGCCACTGATGCACCATGACTTGCCAGTGTCAGAGCGACCGCACGTCCGATCCCGCTGCCTCCGCCCATGACCAGAGCCGCTTTCCCTTGAACATCCATTCCATTCCTCCCTGATATCTGTGTCTCGGTCCCTAAAATACATTAGTTCTCCCACAGATATATCTCAGGCTGGGGGAAGAAGCAAAAGAGCCTGGGGACTGTCCCGAAACTCGCCCACCTGTTTGCCCTTGACATGCCTGGAAATGTTTACTAACTTCGAGCACTTCACAAGCCCGGAAACCGAATGGTTTCGGTTGGGGTTTGCATTCATCAAAGTTACGGAAAATCCATGAACAGGAGTAAGTGATGGGAGAGTTTGACGGACGTGTTGTGGTGGTTACGGGAGGGGGAATCGGACTGGGTAAGGCCTTCTCGCGTGGTTTTGCTGCCGGAGGCGCCCAGGTAGTGGTTGCTGACATTGCGGAAGAGGAGGCCAACACGATTGCCAAGGAAATCGATGGATTGGCGGTCCGTGTCGATGTCTCCAGCGAGTCCGATACTCAAGCCATGGCCAAGGCCGCCCATGACAAGTATGGACGCATCGACGTTTTGATCAATAACGCCTCCCTATGGACTGCTCTTCTCCCCATGAAGCCCTGGACCGAGATTCCCGTTGAGGAATGGGACCGGGTGATGGCGGTGAACGTCAAGGGCTACTTACTGGCGGCACGAGCGGTGTTCCCCTACATGAAAGAGCGAGGATGGGGACGCATTATCAACCTGTCTTCCAATACTGCCCTGAGCGGCGTCCCCGGCATATTGCACTATGTAACCTCGAAGGGAGCCGCTTTAGGCTTCACCCGGGCCCTGGCTCGCGAAATTGGCAGCGACGGGATCACGGTCAATGCCATCACCCCCGGTTTAACCTCGACGGAAGGGGTTAAGGCCCACTATTCACAAGAGATGTTAGAATCGCGAGTCACCGCTCGATCCATTCAGCGCATACAGCAGCCCGATGATCTGGTGGGAGCCGTGATGTTCCTGGCATCCGATCAGGCCGGGTTCATTACCGGTCAGGTTCTGAACATCGACGGCGGTCAGATCATGTATTAATGCAGGGCTACGCATACTTCTGCTTATCCATAGATATTTGCTTGGACACTTCTAAAGTAACTTGAACGATATCTCCTCCTTATTGGAACCCCAGTCGGTGGCGGTGATCGGAGCTTCGTCGAATCCGGAGAAATCCGGTCACGTCCTGCTCAAAAGCATCATCGTCAATCGCTATAAGGGGGAGATCTATCCCATCAATCCCCACGCCGACGAGATTCTCGGCTATAAGGCTTACAAGAACATCCTCGATGTACCGGGCACCATCGACCTGGTCTTCTTTCTTCTGCCCGGCCAGTACATTGAGGATATGGTCGAACACTGCAAGCAAAAAGGAGTGAAGGCGGCCGTGATTGTAGCCGCCGGGTTTGCCGAGGTCGGAGAGGCAGGCGCCCAGGCCGAGACCAAGCTGCGCAAGCTCATCAAAGAGTCGGGGATCCGCTGCATCGGGCCCAACACCATCGGCTTTATCAATATGCAGGCAAGCCTGGTGGCCAGCTTCGTGCTCTTCACCAACTGGCAGGACGGCCCCATCGCACTGGCTGCCCAATCGGGCATCTTTGGAGGGGCAGTGGCCGACCAGTTGATGGCACGCACCGTCCAACGACTGGGAATTTGCAAGAGCCTTGCTTTCGGGAACAAGATCGACCTGGATGAAACGGATTTTCTGGAATATGCCTGGAAGGACCCTGCCACCCAGGTCATCGCCTTTCATTTGGAGGGACTGAGTCGACCTCGCTCCTTCCTTTCCCTGGCCAACAAAGTCAAGCGTGAGAAACCGATCATCGTCCTGAAACCGGGGCGCACCGACCTGGGTGCCCGGGCCTCAGCTTCTCACACGGGATCTCTAGCGGTGGACGACGAGTTGCTGGGTCATGCCTTCCGCCAATACGGCCTGGTCCGAGCAGACGACCTGGAGGAGTTCCTCGAGTATCTGAAAGCCTTCTCCTATCAACCCCTTCCCCAGGGAAACCGGGTGGGGATTGTGACCTTCAGCGGCGCCAACGGCGTGATGGCCTCCGATGAACTGCGCCAGCACGGATTCGAGCTGGCCGACTTTGCCGATTCCACCTGGCAGAGAATCAAGAAGTTTCTACCGCCCTGGCAACCGGCCACACACCCTCTCGATTTGTGGGCGGCCCTCGGTGCCGGAAACAGGCTGGTGCATGAGGAAGGCATTTTGTCGGTGCTCGACGATGAGAACACCGATGCAGTACTGGTCATCCTGCTGGCCCTCTCCAACGCCGACTTCGATGGCATAGCCGAGATCTACCAGGCAGCCCGGGAGCAGCATCCTGAAAAGCCGCTTTTCACCGTTATGCTGGGGGGAGAGGTGAAGGACAAATGGCTTTCGGACATCGAAGGCTTGTCGATGCCGGTTTTCGAGACCACCCGCATGGCCATTAAATCCCTCCAGGCCATGCACTGGTATGCTCGCATCCGAGATCGGATGCAGCCCGATCCCCGGTTGCCGGACGCGGACCAATTAAACTAAAATCTTGATTCCCCTTCAGCCGTCGCTATATACTCGCTGCCAGAAACGGTACATTTCGATCCAACTCAGGAGGTTTTTACATGGGAAGAATGATTCAGAGAAAATCGTGGTTGGTGGTCGCTGTCCTGGCAACCCCCTTGTTGGTGACCTTTTTCGCCCTGGGACACGGCAATGAACATGGTCTCACCAGTGCTCAGATCGGGCAGGGCACGGTTACGGTCGAATACCACAGTCCCCTGGCCAAGGGCCGGGATCTGCTCAGCATGATCCAACCGGGGGCCTACTGGAGAATGGGCGCGGACTCAGCCACTCTGCTCAAGACGGAAGTCGATCTGAACTTCGGCGGAACAACGATTGCCAAGGGTGAGTATGCCCTTTCGGCTCATTTCACCGACGGCGAGAGTTGGTCGCTTGTTCTCTCCAAGAGCCCGGGACGCAGAGGAGGCAAACCAGAGGACATACTGGTCGAAGCTCCCGGAACCCTGGGCAAGACCGATGCCCCCGTGGAGGCCATGACCATCGAACTGAGCGGTCA
>JAZFTY010000134.1:0-4322 GCA_036446935.1 Acidobacteriota bacterium
GTGAATTCGAGATCCACGAAACAAGTTGCCTCCTTGCCTGCTTTTCTACCTGAGAGTCACGGACTCTTCCAGTGAGAAGGTCAGCACCGCTTCCGAAGGGACACGCACTTGTTTACCCCGAACCGACTGGACGACAACCCCGGCACCCGCTCCCGCAGCGGCACCCACTGCAGCCCCTTTCCCACCGCCGGCAATAGCCCCGATTAGGGCACCAATAACGGCCGTGGTTCCAATGACCTTGGCACTTTCCCCACCCTTGCCCTCGCTGGCCACTTGGGCGAATTCACTGGCCAGGGAATAGGTTTCGCCATGCAAGGTGAGGCTGCGAAGCTGCAGAGCGATTTCAGTTTCACCCCTGAGCTGCCCCGACTGTTTGACGTGAACCAACTGTACCGTTACAGGGGTATCCTTGGGAGCCAGGATGTTTTTTCCCACTACGATCGGTTCCTCCAGGGTGGCGCGAAAGGTTTCCCCCGCTTTGTTCATATCGGAATCGACGGAGTCGATCATGCGGACGACCAGAACCGTACCGTGAGGTACCGTGTAAGGATCAGCAGGGGCAGGGGTTGGAGTTGGGACACCGGAGGCAGCAGAGCCAGCCTGAGTTCCAAAGATAATACTTTCCGCATCCGTAATGGCAAAGCTTTCCACTTGACCATCCTGGAGAATAAACCGCACCGTCCGAGAGTCCCCTCCCAGAAAGGTGCCTTCCACTTTCCGGCCATCCCGCAGATGTAATATGTCTGCAAATGTGGTGAGTGTGGAGAACAGAAAAAACACTGTGAAAAGTAAGCTCACTTGGTGTCGCATACGTTTCTCCTTTCCCTGATTTTTCTTAAATTAGACTCGCCTTCCTTGCCCAAACAGATACCAAAACATGGAGACTGTTTTGCTGAGTGGCAATCTCTCTGCGTGACAACAACTAGGCAACCGCCTCAACCTCCCAGCCCCCCGCCGCCGCCTAGCTTCTCTGTGATCTTGTAGTGGGAAACGGTTTGGCCGATCATGTCAGTTCGCTAGCACCAGTGGCTTATTGAATCTGCAAGCCGAAGCGTATCTCACCGAGGTTTATATCGCCAACTAAAGCATTCGCCTCGACTCTCAAACCCAGATGCTCAGAGAACCAGTGGTTGACACCTGCGCCAAAATGTCCTCCCCCCGAACCATCCGTGAGAGCATAGCCAACGACACCTGCCCTAACGAAGGGCACCGTCTGATGTTCTGGGTGAAACATATATATCGCACCAAACAGGAACGTCACCAACTGGGCGTCGCCACCCTCCCCGATATAGACAGCACTATCGGCAGCGATACCGAAGCCACCCCCTATCAAAACTTCTGCTCCACCTCCCACTATTGGGTCCGTAAAACCGGAGCCTGCCGCTACGCCTGAGAAAACGTATCCATGAAACTTCTTGACCTGGGCTTGGCAGAGAAGGGACTCACTGGAGAGAAAGAAAAGAACGCAGATCCAAAAAAGAAGGGCTTTGTAGTTGGGATATGGCGGTGTCGCGACCATAGTTACTCCCACGTCCCCTCACCGTGTGCGACGTGACCTCTCCTCTACATTACCCCTGGAGGGCGGGGAAGGCAATGTTAGAGGGTAGATGTTCCAGCCGAGCCCGTAATATTTCTAATCTATTGACAGGGAAAAGGTTGGGTGTGCCGGGGGTCGGAATCGAACCGACGACACGCGGATTTTCAGTCCGCTGCTCTACCGACTGAGCTACCCCGGCGCAAAAGAAGGCTGTATTCTACCAGAAGGAGACAAGCGACAGAAGAATACAGGAGGTCAAAATGCAAGAACGTATTGATGCCGACAAGGGAGCCCCTCCCGTGGGGCCCTACTCACCCGCTGTTCGGGCCAATGGGCTGATCTTCACTTCCGGACAGATCCCTTTGAATCCCGAGACGGGAGAAATCGTGGGAGACTCCATTCAGGACCAGGTCCGACAGGCCCTGGAGAATCTCAAGACCCTGCTGGAAGCGGCCGGCTCATCGCTGGATAAAGCAGTCAAGTGCACCGTGTATCTTCAAGATCTCCACGATTTTGAACCCATGAACGAGATCTACGCCACCTATTTCAACGGAGAGGTCCCGCCCGCCCGAAGCACGATGCAAGTCGCCAGGCTGCCCAAAGGAGTGGATGTGGAGATTGATGTCATTGCCCTGGAATAGCCCGGATGATGCATAGGTTCTCGTAACGAAGCGACGAAAGCGCTGAACTGAGTGCGCTGCGCCACGCGCGACGGAAGGCCGCCGCAAACGTACTCACTGCAGTACGTTGAGGAGGCCGGGGGCACCCGCTTGCGGGTCGCGCAACGCAGTCAGGACGGATGATTTCGTCACTGCAGTAGAGAATTTATGCATCGTCCGGGCGAACGGTAGGACACAAAAAAAGGGTGGGAGAGGAGCTCCCACCCTGGATTAACAGTCGCGCCCCCAGCCTATCCGGCTGGGACAGTTGCTGAGATCAGTTCACCGAAACAGGAATCTGGCGTGGCTTGGCTTCCTCTTTCTTGGGGAGGGTGACCGTCAGCACTCCGTTCTTGAGATTGGCTGAGATCTTTTCAGCATCTGCGGATTTCGGCAACAGGAAGCTGCGATAGAATTTCCCATACCAGCGCTCGACTCGATGATGTTTGGTGTCCTTTTCCTCTGTGAAGGGTCTTTCACCACTGATGCTCAAGCGACCCTCGTTGACGGAGATGTCAATCTCATCTTTTTCAAAGCCGGGAAACTCAGCGGTAAATATGATCTCGGTTTCCGTCTCGGAAACATCGACGGAAGGAGACCACGTTTTGTTCGTCAATCGCCTATCGGTGTCCTCGAAAAAGCGGTCAAAAGTGTCGTTAAAGAGCCGATCTACTCCGGTTAATTCTGTAAAAGGATTAAACCTGACTAATTGCATTTTTCCTTACCTCCATTGTTTAAAATAACCCACTAAAATTCTTTTTCCTTTCTGTGTTCTGCGCAGTTCACAGTCATCCTCGCTGGTTGACTTAATGCATTGACCTCATGCAACTTATCTCATCCATCAACCAGTCCTACTAGATATATAAGATGGACCTTACGGGCTGTCAAGGTGATGCGTTGTGCCTGAAAATGCTGACCCTTCAGGGGGAGTTGTTCGCTCAAGTTTGGAGATGATATGATCAAGCCAGCATGCAGCAAGTGTATCTGGACAACAACGCCACCACTCCGCTGGATCCACTGGTTTTTGAGGCCATGAAACCTCATTTTATGGAGGATTTCGGGAACGCTTCCTCGATTCATACCTATGGCCAGAAGGCCAATTCGGCGGTTGAGAATGCGCGCCGCCAGGTAGGTGAACTGATCGGAGCGCGGCCCGGTGAGATTGTGTTTACCAGCGGCGGAACGGAGGCTGATAATACGGCGCTTCGTGGAGTTTTGACCCATCACCGTGCGCGGGGGAATCACATCATCACCGCCGTCACGGAGCATTCGGCGGTCCTGCAAACCTGTGAGCAGCTGGAGAAGGAAGGCTTCCGGGTCACTTACCTCCGAGTGGATCGGGAGGGGATGATTTCTCTGGATCGGTTGGAGAAAGCCATTGAGGAGGAGACCACACTGATCTCCATCATGCACGCCAACAGCGAGATCGGTGTGATTCAACCCATTCAGGAGATGGCGGCCCTGGCACGGGAGAAGAAGGTGCTTTTTCACACCGATGCCGTTCAGACCGTGGCCAAGATTCCTGTGAACGTGAAGGAACTGGGTGTCGATTTACTCTCCCTATCCGCCCATAAGTTCCACGGTCCCAAGGGGGTGGGGGCACTCTATATAAGGTCTGGAGTGAAGATGGATCCATTGCTCTATGGAGGGTCCCATGAGCGCAGTCGACGGGCCGGCACCGTAAACGTACCGGGCATCGTCGGTCTTGGACGGAGCGCTGAACTGGCCGGTGAGGGCCTCAAAGAGCTGGACACCCGAGTGAAGGCGCTTCGAGACCGGCTGGAGAAGGGAATCCTGGAGCAGATTTCCGGTACCGCGGTAAACGGGTCGAGAACTCACAGAATCCCGCACCTGACCAATATCAGCTTTCGTGCCATTGAAGGGGAGGCCCTCTTGATCTCCCTTGATTTTCAAAGGGTGGCGGTTTCAACCGGTTCGGCCTGTTCCTCGGGTACCGTGGAACCCTCACACGTTCTGACCGCTTTGGGAGGCAATCGCAAGCTGCATAAGTCTGCCATCCGATTTAGTCTGAGCCGAATGAACAGTAGTGAAGAGATTGACTATGTCTTAAGCATTCTGCCGGAGATCGTGGAACGGATGCGGGAAGTTACCCCTTTGTACAGAGC
>JAZFTY010000135.1:0-6292 GCA_036446935.1 Acidobacteriota bacterium
TGGGTGAAGAACATCAAAGTTGCTCTCATGGCGCTGGATGCGACCCACGATCTGGCAGAACTCAATGAAGCTTTCGCTGCCATGGGCAGCATCATTGCCGTCAGTGACGAGGAAGGTATCCGTCAGGACCATGCCTTTCATCAGCACGGCCGTCAGCTCTACAATGGCAGCTACGGAGAGGTTTTCCTGGAGGACATGTCGTCATGGATGCCCCTGTCCCAGGGCCTCTCTTTTGCCTTTTCCCAGGAGCAGATTGATCTATTCTCAAGCCTGATCCTGGACGGATCCCAGTGGATGATCCGCCGAGCCTACTGGGATCACGCGACGCAGGGCCGCGAGATCTCCCGGCCGGGGGGTGTGGGTATCTCCTCTGATCTGGACCAGGTGTTGTCCAACATGATCAGCATGGGAACCTCACGACAGGCAGAATTCCAGACCTTTTGAGAGCACACCCGCGGGAACAACGACTCGTCTCTGGTAGGCAATAAGCATTTTTGGCTGTCCGACTATCAAGCCCATCGCCGGCCGGGTTACTACGCGAGCGTGAAAATGTGTTCCCCGCGCGCCTTGTCCCATGAGGCGGGAAACGGTGAAAACCTGCAGGGCTACTATCTTTCCCAGGGATCTATGGTGATCATGCGGGATGGTCTCGAGTATAAGGATATCTACCCGGTGTGGGACTGGGGCCGGATTCCTGGGGTGACCTCCCCGCACAAGGACCCCGCGCCCAAACCACCGAACTGGAGGTTCCCGGGAACCGCAACCTTTGCCGGCGGCACCTCCGACGGCACCTATGGAACTGCGGGTTTTGATTTTAGCTGGGATGGCGCCTGGGGAAAGAAGGCCTGGTTTTTCTTCGATGACGAAGTGGTGGCTCTGGGGGCTGGACTGGGAGGCGATGCAGCTGAGCCCATCTATAGTTCTGTGAATCAGAGTCTAAAGCGCGGTTCGATCAATGTAAGTTATGACAGCGGCAGCGGATCGTCCCTGGGGACTGGGGAACATACCCTGGACTCCCCGCGTTGGGTGCATCATGACCAGGTGGGCTACGTGTTTCCAAACCCATCCGTTGTCCAACTCAAGAATGCCGATCAAAGCGGGTCCTGGCAGGAAATCAACAACTCCAAGTCGAGTTCAGTGATCACCAAGTCGGTTTTCAGTCTATGGTTTGATCATGGTGTGGAACCCAGTGACCAAGGTTACGCTTATATCATGGTGCCGGGGGCCAGCCTGAGTGAGGTACAAACTTATGCCAACGCATTGCCGGTACGAATCCTCTCAAATACCACCCAACAGCAGGCGGTTCGCAACGATGCTCTGGGCATAGCAGGAATTGTTTTCTACGCCTCAGGTACCGTGAACCTGCGGCCGGGGCTGTCAGTAGAGGCAGACGCGCCATGCATTGTTCTGGTTAACGAAGCAGGTTCTGAGACAAAAATAACGGTGGCTCATCCTGAGAACGCGGAGATGACAGTCACGATCACCCTCTCAGGAGATCTCAATGAAGTCCTGGTCTATAACCTGCCCACAGGCCGGTTTGCCGGCAGTTCCATGACCCTCTCGGCCACGGGTGCACCTATCAACGATCCTCCCGCTTCCCCTGAAGCCCTTAGATTCAAAACTCAATAACCCACAAAGGTCCAGAGTTCTGCCTGACTCCGTCTTAACCCGCACTTCTCACACCCTCTCTACTGCATCGGCGTAATGATCCGGCCTGACTGCGCGACCCGCAAAGCGGGTGCCCCCTCCTTCGGCCTCCTTAGTGCCTCGTTTCATAGATATGGTGCTGTTTGTGGCGAGCGCGACGGCGTCGAGTTCGCGAAGCGACGACGACGCGATGTCAGTGACATCGTGGAGGAGGAGGGACAAAGAAATCGATGCCGTCCCGCCGCCACCCTTCGGGCTGATGGGGGTTGCGGGCGACCTCTGTGTCGCTCGTCGTCGTCGATGTCCCTGCATCGCCTTCTCCTTGCTCCTTTATCTCCCCTCGCAAGCCCCATCAGCAAACGTCATCATATCTATGAAGCGAGACACTGACCGTACCCTACAGTACGTTTGCGGGGGCCTGGGGCACCCGCTTGCGGGTCATGCGCCTTGTCAGGCCGGCCCTTCCGCCGCTTCGTGACGAGTAGGTGTGAGAAATGCGGGCTAACAAATGCCATTACAGTTTAGGGGTGGGGTTTCTTTCTTCCTCTCTGATCCGTACGCTGGGATGGGCGCCCGAAGCCAGCTGTTCTTCAAACTCGATTTTATAGATCTCCAGAAAGGTGACAAACAGTGCTGCCACCAGGGGACCCAGTACCAGCCCGGACGGACCAAACAGAATCAGGCCTCCTGCCAGAGAGAAGACAACGAGGAGCAGATGCATTCCCTGGGAGGTTCCTTCAATGATGAGTGGACGAATTAAGTTGTCCAGCAGCCCGATGACCGTCACTCCAAGGACGAACAGAATGGCGCCCTTCGTCACCGCTCCACTGGAGACCAGGTAAAGACTTATGGGAACCCATACGGTAGCCGTTCCCAGTACAGGAACCACAGACATGATGGCCGTAGCCGTTCCCCACAGAATTGAATTGTTGATTCCCAAGAAAAAGAAGATCAAACCGGCGACGATGCCCTGACAGATTCCAGTGGCAAAAATCCCAAAAAACGTGGCGAAGGTAACCTCCTTGAGCTTTTTGAGCACCAGATCTTCATGCTCGGGAGCCAAAGGAATCAGTTTTTTGAGTTCCCTCACCAGGGCTTCGCCATCGCGGAAGAAAAAGAACATGCTGAAGATCATGATAGAGAACTTTAAAAAGAAGACTCCGATTCCTCCCAGAATCGATGCATAATGCTCGGTCAGATACTGGGCCGCGCGATTCAACAGTGATGAAATCAGTAGGGTCAGGTTCAAGCCCTCGACGCCCAGGAACCGGCTGAATTGGTCGCTCACCTCCTGCAAGAAGGGACTTTCCGGAAAGTAAAAGTTTTTCTCGAACTCTCCGCTTGCCAACTGGACCTGGAAACTCTCATAAGCAAAAACGAACTCGTTGAGGAGGGCGATAAAAAAGACGAAGAAAGGAATGATGATCAGGGTCGTGACGATGAGAACCATCAGGGCAGAACTCAGATTTGGACGATCCTTCAGCTTTCGGTTCAGTTCCAGATAGTTGGCATAGAAGAGTGAAACCAGGGTCAGGGATAGAATCACACTGATGAGGAAGGGTTCAATCATCCTGTAAAACAGATAGAGGATGAGAACCAGAGCGAAGCTGAAGAATATCTTCGAATACTTAAGAGTCACCGGCATTGACTTACTTTGGCATTCACCTACTGTTGACCATTTTGTAGACCATAGGGACAAACATCGGCCAGGACGCATGCATCACACTTGGGCTTACGGCTGTTGCAGACTCGTCGACCATGGTGAATCAGTTGATGGGAAAACTCGATCCAACGATCACGTGGGATCAGACCCATGAGATCCTTCTCGACCTTGGTGGGATCTGTGTGGGTGGTCATTCCCAGGCGATTGCTCAGGCGCTTCACATGGGTATCCACAACGACACCGGTACGGATTCCAAAAGCCGTACCCAGCACAACATTGGCCGTCTTACGGGCCACACCGGGCAGCTGCAAGAGTTCCTCCATGCTCTCAGGAACTCTTTCTTCGAACGTCTCAACGATCTTTCGGGACGCCCCTATCAGATTCTTGGCCTTGTTTCGAAAGAAACCCGTGCTTCGTATGATCTCCTGCAACTCTTGCTCATCCGCCTGGGCCATCTCGCGGGGTATCGGATAGCGCTGAAACAGTTGGGGCGTGACCATATTCACGCGCACATCCGTGCACTGGGCGGAAAGGATAGTGGCAACGAGTAGCTGAAAAGGACTGTCGTGATGAAGGGCGCATTCGGCGTCAGCATATTCCTCGTCCAAACCCCGGAGGATCTCTCCGATCCGATGTTCTTCCTTGGCCTTCTTTCTGGCTACGGATTCTCGTGGACACATGACCGGCCGTCATCATACCATCGCGGGACGAAAAGTGGCGGGTGCCCTGGAAGGCCAAGCTCTTCGTTCTCCGCGCCCTTCGATCCGAACTACGCCTGTGGTCGAAAGGCTTGTGCGGCCTCGATCTGGACCTTCCTGAACACCCGCTAGAGCCTCTTTTGAACGACTGGATTCGGAGTATCGTCACTCTCAGGGGGCTTAGAGTTTTTCCGGAAAGTAAACACCAGCCCTAAAGCAGCCAGCGCCAGCATCACTCCAGCCAGTAGTGAAATCAGTGAAAAAGAATCCCGTAAACGGGCAAACATCTGCCCGGAACTCACCGTAAAGTCCTGAGAACCGAGAAACAGTTCCGTCCCATCGGGAGTGATCAGGTGAGTGACGAGAGAGACTTGTTCAGGCTGGGAGATGTCTCCCTGAAACATCCATGGCCATTCTATCTTCTCTCTGGGGCCGACCGTTTGAAGCGGCTCCTTGTCCATTAAAACGATCTTCAGGGTGTCCGAACGGGTTTGCCAACTGGTCTGGATCTTCAGTGTTTCTCCAAGGACCTCGTAAATGGTTCTTTCTTCCTCAGTGAATTTCACGATTTCTGGCGACTTCACTTCAAAACGCACGGGATGGACGGTCCCGGCAATTGGAGGAACCTGAATCTCGAGGGTCGCAATCAGTTGACTCAATAGGTAGAGATCAGCCAGTTGAAATAGACCTTCTTCTCGACGTTCCACCCTTCTCTTGAAATACAACGAGTTGGCCAGCAGAGAAGTATCCTGAAACTTTTCGTTTTCCCCCTTAATGGCCAAGTAGCGCGCTTCCAGGCTCTTTCGATTTGAGGTCAAAAGAAGAAGGTCATTCCACACCTTGTCTCTATCTTTTTGAGTCTTTTGCAGCTCCTTCGACAGAGTCTGGTTTTCTTTCTGATGCTGGGCCAGTTGGGTAGTGGCGTCCTGGAGTTCCCGGGTTCGACTGATGCGTTCCTGTTGAAGTGTGGTGATCGATTCGTTCAAGATCTTGACCTGAGCGCTCAGACTGGTTGCCGAAGAGGTTTTCAAGTTCAGGTTCCCCACCAATGATTCAATCTGCTGTTCGTAGTCTCGGGTGCTTTTCCTGAACTCATCCGTTTGTTGCTCAGCAGACTTGACCTTCGATTCAAAGCCGTCTCGCTCGGATCGTATTGTGCTGAGCTGGCTTCTTGTTTGATCCAGTTCCGCCCTCAAGGGAGCCAGGTCTGATTGAAGTTGTTGTCGAGCTTCAGTTTCTTCACGGAGAATCTGCTCGACTTCTGCAAGTTTGCTTGTTGCCAATCGAAAGCTGGGGACTTTTTCACCAAGAGTCTTCACCACAAAGTCGTTTGAAGTGTTGTTGGAGCGAGCCAGTTGCTGAATGAATTGGTCGAATTGGCTCGTGATAAATTCCTCTTTTGCGGAGTCAATATCGGTATAGGACAGGCCTTCGGTCAGCGTAGCCTCCAAGGCCACATCGAAGTTTCCTCGCTGAGGAAAATCCTGTTCGAGCTGCCGGGGAAACTGGAATGCTATTTCTCCTTGGCCAGTGGTCTCTAAAGAAGCAATCTTGAAGCGAACGGAATCATTTCTGAAGCTCACATCCGTAATGCGTACTTGGTCTCCTACCTTGAAAAGCAGGGGAGAAGCGGCAGACCCGGGATCGAGAGTGGGTCGGGTATCTGAGACATGGACAATTTGTCGCCTGCCCCGAATCGGGATTTTCAAAAACAGGGCTTTGTTCTCGTAGTTTTGTACGTACCGGTTCTCGATTTCACGCCGAACACCGGCATTGAGCCACAGGCTCATGCTGAAGAAGATAACGAATAGCTTGAGCCCTCTCTGGCTTCCTGAAACTCCCATTTTTGTTGAAACCTCCATCCACCTGTGTCAAGCTCTGATTGCATCGATTTTAACACATGTGAAAACCCCTTCTCACCAAGTAACCGATTATAATAGCCAAGCCCGATATTATGCATAGGTTCTCGTCACGAAGCGGCGAAAACGCTGGCCTGGCAAGGCGCGCGACCGAGGCCCCCGCAAGCGTACTGTATGGTACGCTGAGGAGGCCGACGGAGTGGGCACCCGCTTTGGCGGGTCGCACAGTCAGGCCGAGTGATTTCGCCGATGCAGTAGAGAATTTATGCATAATCCGGGCTAATAGACATGAACGACTACCTGGTCGTCAACGAGATCTTCTTTAGCATCCAGGGGGAATCCAGCTATACGGGGAGACCCTGCGCCTTTGTTCGATTGGCCTACTGCAATTTGAGGTGCACCTATTGTGACACCGAGTACGCTTT
>JAZFTY010000136.1:0-3019 GCA_036446935.1 Acidobacteriota bacterium
TTACTATTCCTCTCGAGATCTTTCTCAACTGATTCTTCCCAGGATTTCCCTGAAAGAGCCCTTACTCCTTTACCGTTACTTTCATCATACCGCCCACTACTACACCCGTTATCAAGTTGCCCAGGAATACCCGTCCGGCCTGAAGGAACTTCAGGATTATTTCCAGAAACATCCCCAGGATCGATACTACATCCTTACTAAGGAACACGGCTGGAATGAGCTGCAGTCCCTTGAATTCAATTTGATTCGACACCAGGGAAACCTCTACCTGGTGGAAATCGTTTCACCTATTTCCCGGGACAGGTTGGGACAGGGACAGAAAAAGCCTGCCCCGAGGAAGGTTTCAAAATCCTGACCCTAACGAGCACAACATGCTAAGATAAGCACTTTTGCGGTAGATTTGTCTTTAAAACTCCACAACACACTGACCTCTGAACTGGAGGAATTGAAGCCTCTGGACGGGAAAACTGTCCGAATGTACACGTGTGGACCTACGGTCTATGATCATGTCCACATCGGCAACTTTCGAACTTTCGTTTTTCAGGACCTTCTAAGACGCTACATCAAATTCAAGGGGTTGCCGCTTCTCCATGTGATGAATGTCACCGATGTGGACGACAAGATCATCAGGAAGGCAAAAGAGGCAGGCCTTTCCCTCTCGGAGTATACGGATCGCTATGCCCAGGCTTTCCTGGAAGATATGGAAACCCTTCGAATTGAAAAACCCGACGTCATGCCCTATGCCACGAAGCACATCGAGGAGATGGTGGAGCTGGTTCTCAAGTTGCGCGATAAAGGCCATACCTATGAACGTGACGGCTCCATCTACTATCGAATCAGCACTTTTTCCGATTACGGAAAGCTCTCGAAAGTGGATCTGGACAACACCCGAAGCGCAGACCGCACAGATGCCGATGAATACACCAAGGAGAATCCTCGGGATTTTGTTCTGTGGAAAGCGAAGAAAGAGGGTGAGGCTTATTGGGATTCACCCCTTGGACCGGGGCGTCCCGGTTGGCACCTCGAGTGCTCCACCATGAGCATGAAGTATTTAGGGAATAGTTTTGACATCCACTGTGGAGGGGTAGACCTGGTCTTTCCCCATCATGAAAATGAGATTGCTCAGAGTGAAGCCGCTACCGGCGAACCCTTCGTGCGTTTCTGGATCCACTCTGAATTCCTTCTGGTTGACAGCGGCAAAATGTCGAAATCGGAGGGAAATCAATACACTCTTCGAGATTTGATCAAGAGGGGCTGTGATCCCCTTGCCGTGCGCTATCTTCTTCAGTCGGTCCACTATCGCAAGCAGTTGAATTTCACATTTGAGGGAGTGGATCAGGCCCAATCGGCGCTACGCCGGATTCATGACTTTCTGCTGCGGGTTGGTGAAGTAGCGGATGAACGACCTGAAAATCCTGAACTGACCCAGAAGGTAGCCAAGACCCGCGACGACTTCCAAGCGGGTCTGGATGACGATTTGAATACCTCGGCCGCCCTGGCCGCTCTGTTTGAACTCATGAAGGACACCAATATCCTGCTGGAGAGTCAAGAAGTGGGAGGGGTCAACCGGGATCAAATCCTCGGTCTTTTCTCCGAGGCCCATCAGGTATTCCCTGTTTTTGAGGCTGAGGAACTCCAGATCCAGGACCAAGAAATTGCGGAGTTGATCGAGGAGCGGAAGGAGGCCCGTCGGCAACGCGATTTCCAGCGATCCGATGAAATCCGTGATCTTCTGGCTGATCGAGGAATTGTTCTTGAGGATACGAAAGCAGGAACTCGATGGAAAAGAACCGGATAGGAATCGGGGCTGCTCAAGTACACCCCTTGATTGCCCGCTACATGCCCATGGATGGGTTGGATGTGGTGGTGGACTTGGAGAAGAGCCACGGTTCCCAGCTTTACGACGCAAAAACGGATCGACACTACCTCGACTTTTTATCCTTTTACGGCAGCAATGCTCTGGGATTTAACCATCCGCGGATGATCTCCAAGGAAGTGCTGGGAGAACTCGGCCGGGTGGCGGTCCACAAGCCGTCCAATTCAGACATCTATTCACGGGAGATGGCAAGTTTTTTAGATACCTTCACCCGCCATGCCACCCCTGACTTCATGAAGCACATTTTCTTCATTGAAGGGGGAGCACTGGGTGTCGAAAACGCACTGAAGACCGCTTTTGACTGGAAAGTGCGCAAAAACTTCAGCCGGGGTACAAAAGAGGAAAAGGGATCGAAGGTCATCCATTTTCAACAGTCCTTTCACGGGAGATCAGGCTATACACTTTCTCTCACCAATACTTCCGATCCTCGAAAAACCCAGTATTTTCCAAAGTTTGATTGGCCTCGTATCCTCAATCCCAAATGTACCTTCCCCCTGGAAGGGGAGAATCTCCGACACGTCCAGGAACTCGAGAAACAGGCCCTCGCTCAGATTCAGGTCCTGCTGGACCGTGACTCAGAGGACATCGCCTGCCTGATTCTGGAGCCCATTCAAGGGGAAGGAGGAGATAACTATTTCCGACTTGATTTTCATAAGGCACTTCGCCGCATCTGTGACGAAAATGAGATTCTGTTCATTTACGACGAAGTCCAAACCGGGTTTGGTGCTACAGGCCGAATGTGGGCCTTCGAGCATTACGTTCAACCGGACATACTGGCTTTTGGAAAGAAATCTCAAGTGTGTGGCATATTGGCCAACCACAGGGTGGACGAGGTTCCCGACAACGTTTTTCGGGTCTCCAGCCGGATTAATTCCACCTGGGGTGGAAATTTAGTCGATATGGTGCGTTGTCGGCTCTTTCTGGAAATCTTCGAAGAAGAGAAACTGCTGGAGCATTGCCGCCAGATGGGAGAGGTCCTGATGAAAGAACTGCACCAACTGAAAGAAGAATTTCCCTCCAAGGTTTCCAACATACGAGGGCTGGGCTTGTTTTGTGCTTTCGATCTACCCGATACGGAATTCCGAGAACAGTTTCGACAAAAGCTCTTCGAGAACCGCCTTCTCATCCTGCCTTCCGGAGAGC
>JAZFTY010000137.1:0-4136 GCA_036446935.1 Acidobacteriota bacterium
GTGACCTACACGGCCCATATCTATGAGGGTGCTAACCACGGCTTCCACAACGATACCACGCCCCGATATGATCAGGCCGCAGCGACCCTGGCCTGGCAACGGACCATCGATTTCTTCAACCAGACATTGCGCTAGCCGTTGGACGTAATTAGGGACAGTCCCCGAATTCTGGGAGAATTCTTGGGACAGTCCCTAATTACGTCAGAAACCAAAGAGATAAGTCAGTTTGGCAATAAGGGCCCGCTCGATGATCTGACCGTCGGTGGCCCGCCTCTCGTTGTAGACCAGAAAAATGTCACTTAAGGGTTTGTAAATGAAATTGAAGCGGATGTTGCTGGAGATCTCATCCAGGGTGCTGTTGTATTGAATGAGGGCGTTCAGGAACATGCGAGGGCTGAACGAATAATCGATGCTTGTATTCACCAGATCGGTGGAGAAAGCCCCCGAGGGCAGATCCACATCGTCATGTTCCCAGGAAACGTCGGTCGAGAAGCGGGCACCGAGCTGAAAACGGAGGCCGGCCTGGTAGGAATCCTGATGCCCATCAAAAAACTCGCCAACTCTTAAACCCAAGCTGCCGCTGAACATGCGGCTTCTGTCGCTGGAAAAACTGGCATTGATCGATCCAAACACATAGTCCCCGACAGGGATTGCCTGATCGGGCTGTATAAAAAAGGGATCCTCCAGTCGTTCAAACTCAACCCGGTGGGTGAACTGGAACAAGCTGCCATTTTGCCAATCCACCTCGAGCGTCTGGTCGAAGTTTTTGCTCTGTACGACGTTGGCCTGGTCGGTGATGTACTCGATTCCGGTGGAGGGTCTGAACTCACGCATCCAGGGAATGATCTCTCCGGGTCGAAGTTTCAGGTTAAACTCCCCGCGGCTCTTTCGGATTCCCTTGCGAGGAACGAACCCCACTTCCGGATTGAAATTGTCTTCAATGGAGAGATACTCGGCCTGGATGTCGTAACGATGATCGGCCCACCCCACAAAAGCACTGGCTGAGGTGTCCTCCCCGCTTAATCCCGGAGTGTCGGTTTTCAAAAAGAAGGAAGCAATTTCCAGGTTTCGAAAGAACTGCAGACGGCTGTCCACACCGTAGGTACGATTGTATCCACCACCGCCCTGCTTGTTGATGAAAATGCCAGCCACATCGGAATTTCCGAGGATATCTCTTTGAATCCGTGCCACGGTGAAATTGGTGGAAGGGAACTCTTCAAATTCATCGGTCTGAATGGAAAGAAATCCCACACCATAGGGGCCCGCCCGACCCGTGAAACGGGCTCCACCCAGGATGGGGACCACGCGGCCCTCGGAGAGGCCGATACGACGACTGAAAAAGGCAATCAGGTCACGGCTGCTGTTCCTGAGGCCCCGGCCCACCCTTCTGACCTGAAACAGGGACGCATTTTCCAGGAAGAACTCCCTCTTCTCGGGGAAAAAGAGGGGGAAGCGGGTCAGGTTGATCTGTTGCTGGTCGGCCTCCACCTGGGAGAAATCGGTGTTGACCGTAACATCCAGAGCCAACTCCGAGGTGACCCCGTATTTCAAGTCAAAGCCGACATCGGGAAGAAAATCCACGTCATCACCTTCCCGGCGAACCAGGGGAGTCAAGAGGTAGGGTTTCAAGTAAAGATTGCGGCCCTGGTTAATTCCCGACAAACCGTTGAGCTCCCCCGCCAGGGAAACCCGGCTGGTTCGGTGAGGCCGGGGTATCGGTGACCAGTGGGTGTACTCGTTCTTGCTGCGAATTCTGCGGCCGAAATTCACCCCCCACACCTGTTCTTCGACATCGGAAAAACGCAGACTTCGGAAAGGGATCGCTATTTCAGCCTGCCAGCCCTGCTCGGTGATCTTGGTCTCAACGTACCAAACGGTGTCCCAGTCATAGTTTCTTCTCTCACTATCCCCGGCTGTCTGACCGTCCCGTTTCGCTCCCCCAGGGTTGGTCCCAAAGATAAAGCTGTTTCGCTTGTCGTGAAAGGTGTCGAAGACCATGGTGAAGGTATCCGTTTCCCGGGGGGCGTAGTCTCTGGAGATATCGGTAATCGTGATCCCCTCCGGGCCCCGAGAGTCGAAACAGTACACCCCAATGTACAGGTTCTCATCGTCATAGAGGATTCGCACTTCGGTGCGTTCTGTGCTGGGTTCACCCATGAGCGGTTCCTGCTGGATAAAATCGGTGGCGGGCTGGGCCAGGCTCCACTCCGGTTCGTCCAGGTTTCCGTCGATAAGAATGGGAGATTGAATGTGAACCGCGGTGACCTTTTTCTCCGGGACCTGAGCCATGGCGGCCGGGGTGAAGCAGGAAAGAGCCAGGGCAATGACCCACAGCAGGAACGCCCTACCGCTTAAGATGTCCTTTTGAGACGATAGCGGTGGACAAACCTCCATAATTTTACAGGTAAGGACCGATGAGAAAGTGGACCAGGGGAGCCAGGATCATGAGCAGCAGCGTTGCCACAATTCCCACCTTGATCATCTCCTTCATATCCAGGAAACCGGAGGCGAAGGCGGTCCCTGCTGAGGCTCCAGCCCAGGGGAACATGATCCCCACCGCCAGGTTGGTGATCAGGATGGCCATGCTGGCGGGGTTCAGGCCCACGTCTGCAGCCGCAGGAATGAAAATGCTGCAAAACAGAGTGGCTGCGGCCGTTCCCGAGAAGAGGTTGGTGCCCACCACCACCGAACCGGCGGCCAGAAAGGGTAAGCCCGAAGCTCCAATACCCAGGCTTGCCACCAGTTCTCTCATGAATTCCAGAACCCCGAATTGGGTGAGGGCATCGGCCATCCCCACCGCACCGGTAATCAAAAGGATAATGTTCCAGGGGGCGTGTTCCTTAACATCTTGCCAAACCAGTGTCCCCTCGCCCTTGCCAAGATTGACGGGAAGAAGAAAAAGGACAAAGAGAATGATCGGTGGAACCACCCAGGTGGCCAGAGCGCCGCGCAGGTACAGGGCAAATGGGTGCTCAGCACCCACAGCTAGAGCCACCACCGAAGGAAAGGTGAAAAGAAAGACCATTCCGAAAAAGCTGATCAGGACATTGATTTCCCCCCGGCTCATTTTCCCCAGTTTTGAGATCTCCTCCTGGATGAACTTCTTTCCCCCTGGAATGCGGGAAATCTCCGGAGGGAAGAAAAAGCGGAGCACGAGATAAAAGGTGACCAGCAACACGACAAAGAGGGGTACACCTACCTTCATCCACCTGAACCAGCTGATGTATTCTCCGGCCAGGCTGTCGGCCAGGGCCACACCGATGACATTGTGAGGTCCACCGGCGATGGTTCCAACGCCTCCCGCCACCGCACCGTAAAGTGTGCCCAGTGCCAGAAAAGAGGCCAGCCGACTCCTTTCACCCGGCGCCGGGTGAATGTCCCCGACCTTGCTGATATAGGCATAAAGGGACATGCCAATAGGCATCATCATGGCCACCACTCCCGCATCGGCAATAAACCAGGACATCAAGGCAGCAACCAGCATGTACATGAAGGTGAGGGTGGAGGTACTGTTGGCCACCCCTTTGAGACTCAGAAAGACGAGGGCCACCCGCTTGGCCACACCATGCTTCTCCAGGGCATAGCCCAACATGCTGATTCCAAGAAGCCAAAAGAAAATCCTTTGGCCATAAAGGCCGGTGGCGGCACGGATGGTCATGACTCCAAAAACGGGAAAGATGACCAGCGGCAGCATGGAGGAAATGGCCCAGGGCACGGGTCTTGCCATCCACCAGACCACCGCCCAAACGAAGGTGGCCAGGGCCACCTGACCGTTATAGGTGAGCCCCTCCAGGGGAGCGGCATAGATTACAGCAAAAACAAGGGGACCGCTGAGGATCTTGAAGAGGGAGGCCAATTGACTGTACATGGTTCAACTGATCGAACCCTTATAACCTAAACCCAAGGAGGTGACAAGATTCTCACCTCTTGGGAGTTGACTTTCGAGGAGTACCGAACCTACGATGACTTCAGTAAATCATCCAGAATAGGAACCGAAATCATGCCCTCTCAAAAAGTGACCCCCATCCGTGCACTCTTAATGCTTCTTCTTTCCCTGGTCTTGAGCCAGTGTTCCCCGGCTCCCCCGGATGTACTGGCCCCCGATAGGGTCTTGCACAACGGAAAGATCGTGACCG
>JAZFTY010000138.1:0-5188 GCA_036446935.1 Acidobacteriota bacterium
CAGGCCTCAGTTCTCCAGCCCTATTTCTTCGCCCCAGACCACCCGCCCCCAGCCCTCCGGCTTTTCCATACCTCCGGACTCCGACTATCGGATGGTCCTGAATAACTACTGCGTGGGGTGCCACAACGAGAGGGTGCGTACAGCCGAGCTTCTGCTGGACCAAGCGGATGTCGAGAACATCAGCAAGGAACCGCAGATTTGGGAGAAGGTGGTCAAGAAACTGCGGACCGGTGCTATGCCCCCTGCCGGCATGCCCCGTCCGGATCAGGCCACTTATGACTCCCTGACGACCTATCTGGAGACGGCGCTTGATCGGGCGGCAGCTGCCCACCCCAACCCGGGAAGGCCGGTGCTGCATCGTCTCAACCGCGTCGAGTACAGCAACGCGGTGCGCGATTTGCTGGCCGTTGACATCGATGGGGAGACCCTGCTTCCCGCCGACGATTCCCGACACGGCTTTGACAACATCGGGGATGTTCTCACGGTCTCGCCGGCGCTGCTGGAGAGATACCTGTCAGCGGCACGCAAGATCACTCGCCTCGCCGTTGGAGATCCCGATACTGCTCCTATCTTTGTAACCTACACTGTCCCCAAGTACTTCGTGCAAGATGACCGCATGAACGAAGCTCTCCCTTTCGGGTCTCGCGGCGGAATCGCGGTTCGCCATCACTTCCCGCTCGACGGGGAGTACGTTATCAAGGTTCGCCTGGAAAGAAACTCCAGAGATTTTATCCGCGGCCTTCTTGACGATCCACACCAGCTCGACGTTCGGCTGGACGGGGCAAGACTCCAAGTCTTCACCATCGGTGGGGAGAACTATGGCAGATCAGCGCCCATTTTCTCAACTGCCGGCATGGGGGACCCTGCACAGGAGCTCTACGAGCGTCATTTCGATGATCATTTAGAGGTCCGCTTTCCAGCAGCCGCAGGCCCGCACCTGGTCGGGGTGGCCTTCTTGAAGGAAACCTCCATGGCGGAGACTCCGCTGAGGCAGCCGATGTCGAAGTACGACCTGCACAACTATAAGGGGGGTGACCCTGGGGTGGGCAGTATCAGTATCGGCGGGCCTTACAACGCCAAAGGCATAGGGGAGACACCGAGCCGCCGTAAGATTTTTGAGTGCCGTCCCAGCAGCGCCCAGGAGGAGGAACCCTGTGCCCGGGAGATTCTCTCCACGCTGGCACGTCGTGCCTATCGCCGGCCTCTAACCGAGGAAGACATCCAGATTCTTCTCGACTTCTACAAGGCGGGACACAACGAGGGAGGATTCGAAGCCGGAATCGGATCGGCCCTGGAAAGGATACTGGTTGGCCCTGAGTTCTTGTTTCGAATCGAAGTCGATCCGAAGAATGTGGCTCCGGACACCGCCTATCCCGTCAGCGATCTGGAACTGGCCTCCCGCTTGTCCTTCTTTCTCTGGAGCAGTATCCCCGACGATCAGCTTCTGGAACTGGCCGAAGGCGGCAAGCTTCAGGATCCCCTGGTACTGGAGCAACAAGTCGGTCGGTTGCTGAAGGATTCGCGCTCCAAGGCTCTGGTGAGCAATTTCGCCGCCCAGTGGCTGCAGCTGCGCAGCCTGCGTGCCATCAACCCGGATCAGGAAGTGTTTCCCTATTTTGAGGAGAACCTGCGCGAGGCCTTCCGTCTGGAAACAGAGCTCTTCTTTGAAAGCATGCTGCGTGAGGATCGAAGCGTCCTGGAGCTCTTGAGTGCAGACTATACCTTCCTGAACGAGCGTCTGGCTCGCCACTATGGCATACCCGATGTCTACGGTAGCCACTTTCGGCGGGTGGAGTTAAAGACGGAGGAACGGAGAGGATTGCTGGGCAAAGGGAGTATCCTTGCGATCACCTCGTATGCCAACCGGACTTCTCCGGTACTGCGGGGCAAGTGGGTGCTGGAGAATCTACTGGGTACACCACCTCCACCACCACCACCCAATATTCCCGATCTGGTGGAAAGCGACCAGGATGGTCAAGCATTCTCGATGCGCGAGGCCATGGAACAACACCGTGCCAATCCTGCTTGCGCAACCTGCCACAACGTCATGGACCCGCTGGGCTTTGCGCTGGAAAACTTCGACGGGATCGGTAGCTGGCGAACCACCGATGCCGGCGACCCCATCGATTCTTCAGGGGTACTGCCCGACGGCACCCCGTTTCGAGGCCCAGCAGAACTTCAAAGGGTGCTCCTGGAAAGCAAAAGTGAACAGTTTGTTGCCACCGCTACGGAAAGACTCCTGACCTACGCCCTGGGACGAGGAGTGGAGTCTTACGATGCTCCGGCCATCCGCAGCATCATTCGCGAGGCCGCCCCCAAAAACTACCGATGGTCGTCGCTCATCCTTGGTATAGTTAAGAGCACACCCTTTCAAATGAGGAGGTCCCGAGAACTATGATTATTACCAAGAAAGCCATACACCGCCGTACCATTTTGCGCGGCATCGGAGCGGCCTTGGCCTTACCGTTGTTGGACGCCATGTCCCCGGCGCTGGCAGCTTTGCCCGCTACGGCCGCCAAGAAGGCGACCCGCCTGTCCATTGTCTATTCTCCCAACGGGATGATCATGAGTGAGTGGACGCCGAAGGCCCTGGGTGCCGCTTTCGAGTTGACCCCGACTCTAGCCCCACTGGCTGCATTTCGGGACCGTATGTTGGTGCTCAGCGGACTCAACCACAACGCCGCCTACGCACGGCCGGGCGAAGGAGAGGTTGCCCCCCACGAGCGCGCCGGTGCCACTTTCCTGACCGGCGTTCACCCCAAGATGGAAGGCAACGTGGGAACCTCGGTGGACCAGATCGCTGCCAAGGAACTCGGCAAACACACTCAATTGGCCTCACTCGAGCTGGGGCTGCACAACCTGGGATTGCACAACACCGATGTCGCCGGGGTGTGCGAAAGAGGTTGGAGCTGCGCCTACCTCAATACCCTGTCCTGGAGTACCGCCACCACACCTCTGCCCAGCGAAGGCCGGCCGCGCGCTGTGTTTGAACGCCTGTTTGGCGATAGTGACAGCACCGACCCGGCCGTCCGCCTGAGTCGAATCCGAAAGGACCGCAGCCTACTTGACTCGGTGAACCAGGCCACCGCTCGCATCATGAAGACGCTCGGTTCCCGGGACCGCGCCCAACTCACCCAGTATCTCGATGCCATCCGAGATGTGGAACGGCGCATCCAGATCGCTGAGGGGCAAGCTTCTAACGAGATTCCCGAGGTGGAGCGGCCCGCTGGCTATCCGGACACCTTCGATGAGTACGCCAAGCTGATGTTCGATCTTCAGGTTCTCGCCTACCAGACCGATCTGACTCGGGTGAGTACTTTCATGATGGGCCGAGAATCAAGCAATCGGGCCTTTCCGGAAATTGGCATCCCCGATGCCCACCACCCCTTGTCCCATCACAGGAATGACCAGGACAAGATCGATAAGGTAAAACAGATCGACATCTATCATGCCAAGCTGTTCGCCTATTACCTGGAGCAGATGGCCGCTACACCTGACGGTGATGGTTCCCTTCTGGATCACACGATGATCCTCTTTGGCAGCGCCATCAGTGACGGCAACGCCCATTCGTATCAGGACCTGCCGATCCTGTTGTTCGGGAACGGAGAGGGCCAGATCAAACAGGGTCGTCATATTCGGTTTGAGAAAGATACACCGATGTCGAATCTGTATCTGACCATTTTGGGCAACTTGGGAGTTCCGGCGGAGAACTTCGGCGACAGCACCGGAACGCTCGAGACCCTCTCTTTGTAAGTCGAGGCACAAGCATGGGCGTTAGGATCAAAGGTCTATGTGGCTGGTGGATGCTGGCCTTACTGTCCGTCTCCGGCCTGGTGGCCCAGGATCGCGATCTTCGTTTAGTGGATGCCGTCAAAAACGGTGAGCAGGAAACTCTGCGCGCCCTTCTGAACGAGGGGATCGATGTGAATATCGCCCAGGTGGATGGGACCACGGCGCTTCACTGGGCGGCCCACCGCAGTGACCTGACATCGACGGAACTCCTCATTGGCAAAGCTGCCCGGGTCAATGCGGCCAACGACTATGGCGTCACTGCACTCTCCCTGGCCTGCACCAACGCAAATACTGCCATCGTGGAGAGACTGCTGCAGGCCGGAGCAGATCCGAACTCCGCTCAATGGACAGGAGAAACGGTCCTGATGACTTGCGCCCGCACCGGCAATGCGGCCGCCGTCAAAGCGTTGTTGACTAGCGGAGCCGATCCCAATGCCAAGGAAACCCGCTGGGAGCAGACGGCTCTGATGTGGGCTCTGGCGGGAAATCATCCGCCAGCAGCACGAACACTGATGGAGCACGGCGCTAACATTCAGGCCCGATCGAAAGCCGGCTTCACCCCATTGATGTTTGCTGCCCAGCAGGGCGATCTGGACTCGGTCCGGGCCTTGCTCACAGCGGGAGCAGAGATCAATGCAGCCACACCGCAACACGGCAATGTGCTGACGGTGGCAAGCGGCAGCGGTCACGAAGCCCTCTCGATTTTTCTGTTGGAGAAAGGCGCCGACCCCAATTCCCCGGACCACAGGGGCGTGACCCCTTTGCACTACGCGGTGCCGCAAGGACTCTCAACCACCGACGGCCTCAAATACGACGATTTCTACCGTCCCGTGCCGCCCAACATGCCGGAATTGGTGGAGGCGCTGCTGGCCCATGGAGCGGAACCCAATGCTCAGATTACGCGCTCCGCTCCGCTGGGACCTGAAGCCCCTTCGGCAGGTGTCGGAATGGCCGCCCAGACGCCGCTTCTACTGGCAGCGCTAGCAGCCGATGTCGAGATCATAAGAATCCTGGCCGACAACGGCGCAGATCCGCTACTGGGGACCTACACTCCCATGAGCGGGGCCGACAACGACACCTCGCCGCTGATGGCAGCAGCTGGAGAGAGCCGGTATCGATGGAAAGGGACGCTGGACAGAAGATTGGGTGACCCTTTAGGAGCGGTCAAACTGCTGGTCAAACTGGGTGCCGACGTCAATCGAACCAACGCATCAGGCCAGACCGCACTGCACTCCGCGGCCCTGGCGGGAGACAACGAAGTCGTTCAGTTCCTGGTGGAACAGGGCGCCGAGGTGGACCTGGCGGACCGGTCGGGACAGACACCGTGGACCCTGGCACGGGGACTGAGTCCGAGTACAGGCCTGCAAGGCCGCTATGATTTCCACGAGAGTACGGC
>JAZFTY010000139.1:0-3232 GCA_036446935.1 Acidobacteriota bacterium
AGAATGGCCACGCCGTCTCTCTTTTTCAGATCCCATTCCAAGAAAGCCGTGGCAAGCTCGGTGACACGCTCACGGAGTTCACTGTAAGTGAGGGACTGGTAGGCCCCGTTTTTCTTACTTCGAAGAGCAATCCGATCGCCATATCGATCGGTCACCTGAATCAAGAGATCCCGCAGGTCCTTGATCGGATAGATGGAATGAAGGGGTGGTTGTTTCACACTTTTTTCACAGCATCCAGGCTGACGACACTCACTTCTCCCACCACTTGAGCGCTGTGAGCAGCATTGCAGGGAACCTCGATCGAATCACCCGCCCGCAGCACAAACTCTTCTCCCTCGAGCGTGATCAGGAACTCCCCTTCCAATACGACATCTTTCTTATCCATGGAATGGGTGTGATCAGAAAACACCGTCCCCTTGGGGTACACGTATCGAGCGACCGAGTACCCTTGCGACGTGAGTTTTCGGCGCATGTTCTCCTCACTCAGAGATCCCCATTGCGATTCGTCCCAAGGTTCAATCATCAAACTTCAGGTGTGAGAAACCCGGGCTTGCAGGTTGGAGGGCAAAGCAAACTGAACGTCCTCTTCTCGAACGACCAGCTCTTCCAGCGTGGCACCCTGGTCTTGAAAGAAGGTCACGATCTCCTGGACCAGGCTTTCCGGAGCTGAAGCGCCGGAGGTCAATCCAAGAGTCTCGACACCCTCGAGCCATTCATCCTGAATGGCACCCAGGTCATTCACCAGGTAGGCAGAGCACCCTGCTCTTCGGGCCTCTTCCACCATTCGAACAGAATTGCTACTGTGGACAGCTCCCACCACCAGGATCAGATCAGACAACTCGGCCAGATCTCTCACCGCCACCTGCCGATTCTCGGTCGCGTAACAGATGTCAGCTGAAGGGGGTCCCTGGATGCTGGGAAACCTCACCTTCAAGGCCTCAATCATCTCTCGCGTATCCTGCAGGCTCAGCGTGGTTTGGGTGATGTAAGCGACCTTTTCCGGATCTTCCACCTCCAGAGCCTCGATGTCTTTAATCGTTTCTACCAATCGAATATGTTCCGGAGCCTCTCCCATGGTTCCAATCACCTCGTCATGGCCAACGTGTCCAATCAGAATGACGGTGAAGTCCTTCTCTGCATAGCGCACGGCTTCCACGTGCACTTTCGTCACCAGAGGACAGGTGGCATCAATGACTTCCAACGATCTGGCACTCGCCTTCTCCCGAACCTCCGGCGAAACACCGTGAGCACTGAAAATGACTCTTCCCCCCTCCGGGACATCCTCGACACGGTCCACAAAAATGGCACCTTTCTCACCCAGTTCCCTGACCACATGCGGATTATGGATGATCTCCTTACGAACGTAGACCGGTTCGGTGAAAGTATCCAAGGCGATCCTGACGATATCGACCGCTCGGACCACACCGGCACAAAAACCCCGGGGGCTGGCTAGAAGAACTTTTTTGACCATGTTAAGCCTATTTTAGCACGAAAAAGAGCCCGCTTCGCCCGCCTTCCAGCTTCCAGGTCAGGTTTGGAATTCCCGGCCTCCGGCCGGCGGTTTGAAATTTGAAATTTGTTTGGGATTTGGAATTTGGAATTTTGAATTTCCCGCATCCGGCCGGCGGTTTGGAATTTGGAATTTGGAATTTGTTTGGGATTTAGGATTTGGGATTTAGAATTTCCGCTGACAGCGGTCAGCGGCCTGGTGTCTGCAGTCAGGAGGTCAGGGGAGTTTGGTGCCAGCCCCAAAAATTCTCCTGTGCAATCAACGACTTATGCCCGAATTCTGGGCCTGTCCCAGAATTCCCCCCCGTCCGGTCTGCCGTCTGCGGTCTTTTGTCTGTTGTCTGTTGTCTATTGTCTGTGGTCTGTTCTTAAAAATTCCCTCACCACTTCCTTCACCAACTTCCCCTCCCCATCCACCTGATAGTTCATTCTCCGCATCTGGTCTTCGTCGATGGTGCCGGCCAGCCGATTGATGATCTCACGCAGCTGAGGATACCGTTGTAATGTTTCGCTCCTGAAAACCGGAACCCCGTCGTAAGGTGGAAAGTATTGTTGGTCATCTTCCAGCACAAAGAGATCCAAGACGGCAATGAGACCATTGGTGGAGTCTCCGGCGATCAGATCCACTCTCTGCTCAGCCAGGGCTCGATAAGTCAATCCCAGCTCCATGACTCTGGGCGGCTCGGCAAACTTCAGATCGTAGGTCTCGGATAAGCCTTTAAAGCCGTCCGCCCGTTCGATGAACTCATAACCAAAGGCCGCCAGCCAACTGGGTGTATATGGAGCAATGTCGCTAATGGTCCGGACCCCGAACCGTTTCGCAGCTTCGCCTCGAATGAGAATGGCAAAGGTATTGTTGAATCCCAAAGGCTGCAGCCACTCCATACCCTCTTTTCCATAACTCTCCTTGACCCTCTGGTAAACTTCCTGGGGATCACGGATCGGATCATTCTTCAGGATCGCCGTGAAGGCCGTCCCCGTGTACTCCACATAACCGTCAAGTTCCCCGGCCCGCAAAGCCTGATCACAAATAAAGGTGCCCCCTAGATTCAACTTGCGGACCACCTTCAGCTCGGTCTGATTTTCAATCTGCTGGGCCAGAAGCTCTCCCAGAATGACTTGTTCGGTAAAATTCTTGGATCCGATCACGATCGTCTCTGCAGAACCGCATCCGCTCATTGAAGCGAGCAGGCCCAAGAGCAGTGTCATCCCAAGCAAAGCAGTCTGTTTCATGGGGAGCGCCTCTGAGGATTTTTCAGCATTTTTTCCATCCGCCCCAAGCCAAAATCGGTCATTAGTGCCAGAAAGGCGGCTGGGATGGAACCTGCCAGAATCAAGGTGGTGTTGACACCGGCTACCCCCCGGAAGATATACATCCCCAGTCCTCCAGCTCCAATAGCTGCTGCGATGGTGGCGATGCCCACCGAGGTGATGGCGGCAACCCGAATCCCTGCCACAATCACTCCCAGTGACAACGGGATTTCCACTTGCCACAAGAGTTGGAGGTCGGTCATCCCCATGCCTCGGCCCGCCTCTTTGACCGAGGGATCGACCCCCTGTATCCCCGCGTAGGTGCCACGGACAATGGGCAGCAAAGCATACAGGATCAGTGCCACGATGGCAGTGCTGGCCCCAATTCCTCCTATTACAGGAATGGGAATGAGAAAACCAAACAAGGCCAGACTGGGGATGGTTTGGACCACATTGGCAAAGCCGAGTACGA
>JAZFTY010000140.1:0-5831 GCA_036446935.1 Acidobacteriota bacterium
TGGGTAACGGGCGAAAAGATTACAGTTTCCATGCCCTTCTTTAATACGGTGAACCTGCCCTTGGGTTTGGCTCTGTTGATTCTGACCGGTGTGTGCCCTCTGATCGCCTGGCGCAAGTCCTCGGCAAAGAACTTCAAAAGAAACTTTTTAACACCTCTTGGGGCGGGCTTTCTCAGCGGTGTGGTGGCGGTCGCTTTAGGGGTGCGTGATCTCATTCCTCTGATCTTCTTTTCGGCCTGCGGGTTCGTGGCAATGACAATGATCTACGAGTTTTATAAAGGAGCTCGTGCTCGTCAAACCATTCGGCCTTCAGGGTTCCTGGTTGCCCTAATGGATCTCACTCTGATGAACAAGCGTCGTTATGGTGGCTTTATCATCCATTTGGGTGTGGTTTTGGTCTTCGCCGGGATCATTGGCAGTTCCTTTTTCAAAAGTGAGCAGCTCTTCACTGTGGCAGAAGGCGAGGAGTTCAGCATAGGGGACTATACCTTGAGATTCGTGGAACTGACCGACAGAAAGGATCCGGAAAAAGACGTGGTATTCGCTCATTTAGCTATTTTTAAAGGTGGAGAGCACATCGACGATCTGTATCCTGAGAAGGACTTCCATCACAAGAGCGAGCAACCCATGACCGAGGTGAAGATTCGTTCCACCCTCAAAGAAGACCTGTACCTGGTTCTGTCCGGGTATGACGAGGAGGGGGGACCGGCTACTTTTCATGTCTTTATCAATCCTCTGGTGCAACTCATTTGGATTGGAATCGGAATCATGGTCCTGGGGGGAATGTTTGTTCTGATTCCCAACAAGCAGCAGGGGCCGGCGGTGGCTCTGAAGAAGTCTTCCCTGGAGGTGCAGGATGAGGCTGCCTAATTTAGCTCTCTTGTTCCTGTTTTTAGGTTCTTTCGCCTCCGGACAGATCTTCTCCCCGGATGAAACCGTTTCCCGGATTGCCGACAACCTGATGTGCACGTGCGGGTGTCCTCATATTATCGGTCACTGTGGTGATGAGTGCTCCGTGGCCCCCCAACTGGTTCATGAAATTTCACAGCTGGTAACCGCAGGCAACACAGAGGAGGAAGTCTACAAAATCTTCGAGGACAAATACGGGCTCAGGGTGCGGGCAGTGCCCAAGGCGGAAGGGTTCAATCTGCTGGTTTGGGTGATGCCCTTCGTGGGATTGTTGGTGGGAGTCGTGGTCATTTTTTTCGTCATCAACCGTCTAAAACCCGACGACTTGAACCAGGAAACTGAAAAGGTGCACACCGAAATCGATGAAAAGTATCGAAAGCTCATCGATCGGGAATTGGAGCGGTAAATGGCCTTGCTTATTGCGCCGATCTTGTTCATCGGCGTCGTCCTCTATATTGCCTACCCCCTTCTTCAAGAAAAGAAGAAGGAGTTCGCGCCTGAGGATGGAGTTGCCGACCAGGAGAAGGCTCTACGGGAGAAAGAAAACATTATAGAGAGCCTGAAGGACATTGAGATGGACTTCCGCATGGGCAAGTTATCGACCCAGGATTATCAATCCCTCAAACTGGATTTTGAGCAGCAGGCCGTGGAAATCTTCCAGCGAGTCCAATCCCTTCAGGCGGAGAGTGGCAAGATCGGGAAGAAAAACAGATCCTGACGATGCCCGAGCCATCCGTCCCTCTTTTACGACTTTCTAAAGTTACAAAGCGATTCGGCGCGATTCGGGCGGTCTGGAATGTGGATCTGGAGGTTAGCCCGGGAGATTCTCTGGCAATTTTCGGTCCCAACGGGGCAGGCAAAACAACCTTGCTTCGAGTCATTGCCTCCTTGACACAGCCCACAAGTGGAGAGATTGAATTCGCCTTCAAAGGTGACAACCAGTCCCGGAACAGGGTGGGATATGTCTCTCACCTCAGCCTTCTCTACAACGAACTGACCGGATTCGAAAATCTGCTGTTTTATGCGCGCCTATATGGTATCAAGGAGGCTCACGATCGGGCCGATGAGATGTTGGCCAAGATGGGCCTCGAGGGGGCGCGCAATCAGCGCACTGGAGAATATTCCCGGGGTATGAAGCAGCGGTTGACCTTGGCTCGGGCGCTCTTACACGAACCCCAATTACTCCTCCTGGATGAGCCCTACACCGGACTGGATCAACACGGCAGTCGTCTTTTCACGGAAGTCCTGAGAGTATTAAAACAGGAGGGCAGAACCATATTGTTGGTGACCCATAATCTCAGCGAAGGGCTGGAGTTGTGCGATCGAGTGATGATTCAGAACCGGGGAGAACTGGTCTTTCAGGGCCTGGGTGAACATTTGGATAAAGCTGGATTTGAAGAGCTTTATTTTCAGGCCGTTGAAGAAGGTGGAAACTGACAACTGACAACAAACGGAAAGTTAGGAGTTAGAATCCAGAAGTTGAAAACCCAAAACCGGAACTTGGAACCTGGAACTTGGAACCTGGAACGCGCCCAAAGGGCGCTCCGAACATGAATCCGATTGCACTGACCTGGGTACTTGTGGGCAAGGATCTCAAGATCGAGTACCGCTCACGGCAGGCTTATTTGACTACGGTGTTTTTTGCCATTCTCATCCTGGTCATCTTCAATTTTGCTTTCGATCCGGGAAGTCCAGCTACCCGGGAGGCAGCATCCGGGATTCTTTGGGTCGCTCTGCTTTTCCCAGGAATTATTCGGCTGAATCGCTCCTTTCAGGTGGAGATGGAAGAAGGAACGTTGTACGGTCTGATTCTTTCTCCAGCCGATCGAGGGGTTCTGTTCCTGGGGAAACTTCTGGCCAACTGGCTCTTCCTGATGGTGGTGGATCTGTTGGTGTTTCTGGCTTTTGTGATTGTCTATAATTTCAGCTTTTCCACCCAGCTTCTGTGGATCGTCTTGCTCATTGTGCTCTTTGCTCTCGGCTTTTCCGCGGTGGGGACATTACTGGGCGCCATGGTCAGTACGATTCGTACTCGGGAAGTCCTGTTGCCCGTTTTGCTCTTTCCAATTATCCTCCCTATAATCCTACCGGCTGTTAGCGGAACGCAGGAAATCCTGCTGGCACAGGAAATACAGTCGTTGAACCGGTCGGTTGAGCTTTTGGTTGCCTTTGATCTGATTTACCTGGCTGCCGGATATCTGCTATTTGATTATGTCGTCGCCGATTAATACTTCCTGGCGAGTAGCCAGACTCTATCTGCGAATCGCGGACTGGTCGTTGATTCCACTTTATTTCCTGATGGTGGTGGCCCTGTATGGAGCCTTTCTTTACGCTCCCACCGAGAGGGAAATGGGCGATGTTCAGCGCATATTCTATTTTCACGTCGGTGTTGCCTGGAACTGCTTCCTCGCTTTCTTCGGTGTGTTTCTGGGTGGTGTGGCTTATCTCATCACCCGCAAGCGGAGTTGGGATCATCTGGCGGCTTCCTGCGTGGAGGTTGGGGTGGTCTTTACCACCATGGTTCTCACTACAGGACCTATTTGGGCCAGGCCCATTTGGAACACCTGGTGGCCGTGGGGTGACCCCAGAATCATGACAACCATGGTTCTGTGGCTCATCTATGTGGCCTATTTGATGCTGCGATCCAGCTTGCCGGAAGGGGAAACCAAGTATAAGTATTGCGCCGTCTTTGGGATTATCGGTTTTCTTGATGTTCCCATTGTCTGGTTTTCCATTCGATGGTGGAGAACCATTCATCCTGTTGTCATCACCAGCAGCGGTGCCGAATTGGAGCCGGAGATGATTCACGCTTTATTGGTTTCTGTCATCGCTATGACCGTTCTGTGCGTGACCCTGGTGATGTTGAGAATGGCCATGCGTCTGAATTCCAGCATGGCAGAAGAGTTGACGCACTCGTGAGGGAGTATGATCTACCTTTTTTTCGGTTATGTTGTTATCTGGACGATTCTCTTCTTTTACCTTGTTTTTCTGATGCGAAGCCAAAAGCAGGTGAATGACAAGTTGAAAGCTCTTTCGGAAACCCTCGACCAGCAGGACTAGACACTACACCGCTTCCCTTTTCGGCCTAGATCCCGCCAATCAGGACCTCCTGATTTGTAGTCATCGCGAATGAATTAGTATGATGATTCTGGGACCAAATATGGCTGATGTCTGTGTTTTAGTGAGGATTTCGTGTACCCGGCTGGAGACTCATGAAGAAGATCTGCGGAGGATGACATGCCCCTGAGGCTCTACCAGGTTGTCCTTCCTGTGTCGGACATCGATCAAGCCGAGAAGTTCTACAGTCACTTGCTTGGAACACCCGGTCGAAGAGTTTCTCCCGGCCAACATCACTTTGAATGTGGGGGAGTGATCCTCATTTGCAATGACTTGTCTGGGGAGGGAGATTCTTCCCAAACCTCCTCCAGTCCCCACCGACTCATTTTTGTTGTAGAGGATATCGAAGCGGTGTTCGAACGAGCTCAAAGTGGCGGCTGCACCTCAGTGGACGAGCAGATTCTCAGCCAGCCGTGGGGTGAGCGTTCTTTTTTCTCCGTAGATCCGTTTAAGAACTCCCTGGGTTTCATGGACGAGACAACCGCTATTCAACAGGCTGGTGAGCAGTCGGCGGCGGGCCCGGACGATTGCCTGAAGACCGGTTGCGCCCTCTCCATCCGGTCCATTTCAGGAGAATCTGACGGCCAGATTGCAGCTGCTGTGACCAAGATCTTCAGAGAGGAAGTCTGGTTAAAGCTTGCAGAGCCTACCCCTGCCCACTTCGAGCCGGGAGAAAAGGTCAAGATTCAATTTGGGGATGGGGAAGCCGTTTTCTTCTCTGAAACAGAAATCGTCAAGAGTTCTCCAACGGAGACTCAATATGTGGCGATCTCCATACCCGAGAATGCACAGGCCTTAAAAAAGAGGGCCATTCCCCGGATTCAATCGGAGGTCCCGGTCTCCGTTTCCGTCCTCAGTGCTACCGATGACGAGCTTGTCTCAGCTGCGCCATTTGATTCCAAGACCCATGATATCAGCACGGCCGGGTTGAGATTTGATACAACCTGGCCCTTGAAAAAGGGAGACGAACTGGCACTGAAGCTCATGTTGTCCCCGGAACAGGAAATCACCGTGAATGCGAAGGTGATGGGGACCAAGAAGGTCCAACGGAGTGGGGAAGCGGTCATTCTGGTGGGTACCCAGTTTGTGGAGATACAACTGGACGATCAGATCAAGCTTCTTCAGTTTTTGATTGATGCGGAAGAAAGTGGGAAAGTGGCTTCTCAAGGTGTGCCCAGCCAGCCGGAAGAGCCAAAGACTGCTCCCGTAGGGGCTTCTAAAGTTTCTAAAGCTCCTCCAGCAGCCCCAGAGACCTCTGCAGAAGTGAAGAGTGAGGAGAAAGAGCCCAAGGCCGCTCCTGCGGCCAGCAAGCCTGAGGACGAGGAGCCGAAGCCGGCCACGACGGAGGCTCCTGGAGCTCCTGAACCTCCTCCTGCGGTGCCGGCCCCAGAGGCCCCCCCGGCTGCTTCCGAAGCTCCTCCACCTCCTTCTGGGGCCCCAGTGCCAATGAAGTTTAAGGAGGAAGAACCGAAGGCGGCCCCGCCAGTCCCCGAGGCTCCTTCTGCCGCCCCGGCGGCGGCCCCAGCAGCCCCTCAGGCTCCTGCCACAGCTCCAAAGCTTTCCGCAGAGCCGACGGCGGCTCCCGCGGCAGTGAAGAGTCAAGGAGCCCAGGAGCCGACGCAACCCAAGGAGCTGTCCTGGTTTGCAGCCCAGATGAGTAAGACCGAGGAGACGGAGCAGAGTGGTGGCGTGAAGGCTGCAGTTCCCCAGCAGGACAGCAAACCAGCGGAAAAACCGTCCATGCCTATCGTACGGGTTTCTCCCAGTGTTCAATCAGGGAAAGCGTTTCTGGAGTTGAGTAACGG
>JAZFTY010000141.1:0-2376 GCA_036446935.1 Acidobacteriota bacterium
GTGATCTGATGCTCATCATCGGAAGAAAGAATGGGAACACCCTCCGCATCACGCATGATGGTGTGCTGGGGATAGTTCTGATAGAAGATCACAAAGACCCGAAGACGTACGAGACTGTAAACACTCCTAATCCTTCCCAACACCCGAGCGTCACTGATGTTGACCTCGTCCACGATCATGTTCAGATAATCAGCCCTTTGGGCCTCGGAGAGTTCAACAAAAGTCTTGCCTCCGAAGTGGTCGGCACTCTCACTGTTGAACAGTGCCATATCCTGGTCGGAAATGGATGCCACTCCCTTCATGATCTCGGCGGTAATGTTGTAAGGTTCGAGGGTCTTGTAACCTGGATCGCCGGGACTGGAGGGAATCAGAGTGTCTCCCAACTTGGCAAAGATCAGGGCACGATCATAGTTGGAAGGCAAAGCTCCCGTGGTCTGGCCTAGAGAGGGAGTCACCTGGGATACGGCAGCGGCCACCGCGCCGACGCTGCCGTGCTTGATGAATCTCCTTCGGGAAACTTTTTCTTTTTTGGACATCTTTCTGACCTCTCGTGTACTTTCTAGCCTCTCGTGTAGTGGTCGGCCAGGATTCTGCGTCCGGCAAATGCAGCGATGGTAGAAACGGGGATGCACTTGTGGGACAGGCAGGCTCTCGGAACCACACTTCCATCACAGATGAGTAAGTTCTCCACATCGTGCGATTCAAAATGCGGATTCACCACCGATTCCTTAGGGTCAGATCCGGCCCGGCAGGTTCCTGTCGGATGGCCTCCCCCGTAGGAGGGCGGGTCGTGTTCCTCAATTTTCTTGGCGCCCATCTCCCGGTGGATCTCCCTCATGATCTCCGCCGACCAGTGCAGCCTCTTGACGTTCCTGGGATCCGTATAGGGGTAGTTTGTCGCTCCGGTGATGACGTTGATGCTACCTTTGACCAGCGGCGTCAAAATGCTGGAGCGAATGCCACCTACGCGCCGAACAGCCGTACGCATGTAATCCTTGTGGGCCTGGCCAAAACGGGGAGCCAGACCTCTCACGGCGGCCACCTGAGGATAAGTGGGGAAACTCATGATGGTGTCTCGAATGCCCACCACGTTGTTGCCATCGGCGGGAAATTCGGGCCAAAAGTAGTGACCGTAATTGCCCGCTCCCCGCTCCCTTTTCACGTCAAAATCATATTCGGCCCAAACGTCGTTGCCGGGTTGAATCTCCAGGTTATTTCCCACATTGGGGTTGTGAACCAGAGTCTTGTCGCCCAGTTGTTCCCTGGGCCCATAACCGGAACGACCCAGCAAGATGGGAGTGCCGTAGGCTCCACAGGAAACCAGGACCTTGTCCGCCCTCAATTCACGCACCGTTCCGTCCTGCTGCCTTAACACCACCCCTCGGGCAATCCCCTTCTCTCCCCTTCTGTCAATGATCACCTTCTCGACTTCCACCTCCGGAATCAGCTCAACCCCGGCCTGCTCGGCTCTCCAAACATAGCCCAAAACATTGGGCTTCGAGTCATAGCGACAGAAATTACCGCGGCCACACAAGCCGCAGTAAATGCAATTCTTGCGACCGGTAGGAACATAACGAGGCTGGTATCCCATCGACTCGACAGTCTTCTTGAAAAGACGATTGCCGGGGCTCCACATCTCCTCGGGCACATCGCCGATACCATACTCGTCAACGATTTCCTGGACGGAGTCTTTGAACTTATCCTGGCTCCAATCCACCCCGCTTTCATCCATCCAGTGGATGTAGTCCATCTCGTAGGGAAGGTAGCCATTGTTGCCCCAATGCATGGTGCAACCACCCACCATCTTCGCAGCCTCGGGCCAGGGCCATACCCAACGACCGCTTTCATTATGGGAAACGTTGGTGAACCGGGAACGGCGGCTGGGAACCCCGTATCCCGGATTGAGCTTCCCTTTCAGATAGGGCCCGGCTTCCAACATGGCGATCTTGAGTGGTTCTCCATCCCGGGCCCGCACACCGTGTTCAGCCAGGCGGGCGGCTATGATGGAGCCCGCTGTCCCCGCTCCCACGATGATCAGATCATAGGGTCCACTTTGACTCTGGTTCTGCATGGCTCAAAGTCTCCACCTGAAAAGGTCTTGAATGTTAGGGCTAAGGTCCGTACTCTTCCACCGCCTGCTGAATGAGGTCGCCGTAAACCCGTTGGTAGTCCTTCTCGTAGAAGGCGCGGGGATCCGGGGCGTAGTCTCTCATGTAGTCCCCTTCCATGTTGATGCCGGGAATCCCGGGGATCCAATCTTCTCTCAGCATTTCATCGGGGTCCCCATATTTAGCCGCCAGTTGACGCACCTCGGGATCGTCCAGGGCGGTCAGTCTTCCCTTGTCGATCATGGTGAGTGTGCGGCCGTCTCGGGTC
>JAZFTY010000142.1:0-2750 GCA_036446935.1 Acidobacteriota bacterium
ACTGGTTCAGTCCGACACCATCCTTGCCGCCATGGAGCAGGTGGGGGCAGAGTACCGATATCTTCCCGACACCGAGTATGCCGACTCTTATTTTCAGGGAGGATTGTTTGTGCGCAGGGATTATTTAAGCACGAACCGAAAAGAGGTCTGTGCTTTCGTTCTGGGAATTTCCAAAGGAGTCGAGTTCACCTTTGAAAATCCTGAGGCCGCCATCCGCATCCACTGGAAGATTTATCCCGAGTCCAAGCCCAAGGGGAGGAGTGAAGCGGAGGCCTTGGAATTTTCACTAGCAGTGCTGCGCTCGAGAATGTACAAGTGGGATCCCAGCGACGAACTGGTGAAAAAACATGGGGCCTACAGTCATGAAGAGTGGATGAAGATTGTTGAGCTGATGGGTTTAGGAGACAAGGTGACCGACCAGATGGTGCAGTCGCTGTACACCAATGAAGTGGTGGATTGCGCCAATGATTTCGATCTCCAAGAGGTTCGAGAACAGGCCAGGAACTACACAATGAGATAGTTGATTCTCTTATGTAGGGAAGCACGGCTGTGCGCCCACAAACCGTGCTTTATCAAAGGCTTATAGGGCGCACGGCCGTGCGCCCCTACACCCGTTAACTACTTCCCGACGGTTGAGCAACTTCCGCCACGTCAGATTTTTGTTCGAGTGTTTGTCCGGGCAGAAAGGGTGGCATTGGACAATCGAGAGCATCGGCGATGGCCCGCAGCAGTTCCCCTTCCCGCAGGGTGACCTGACCATCATGACTCACGCACACACCGCAGGCGCGCAGGAGCCGTCGCTTCAGCAAAGGGGTCACTCGATTGAGGCGGTCCAGAGCCTTGCTCAATGCTTCGAAGCCGTCCTCCTGCTCGAGCCAGGAGAGCTTCAGCCGGCTCTTTTTTAATTCTTCTACGCCCTGGGCAAAGGCTTGCTGGGCCTTTTTCTCACCGTCCTGTCCGGCACGGGCTAGTCTGGACAGCAACAGGGAAATCTCGTGGGTCAGAGGTGCCAGGGACCCATAGCGGGCACCTGGAGGCCGGGTCTGGGTGAAGTGGGGATCGAGATGGCGGCGCAAGATGTGCTGCAGAGTAAACTCAAACAGGTCGATTTCCTGATCGGCCTTCATCAACTCTTCGACCAGTCCGGTAAACTCCTGATACTGGGAAAGGGATAAAGTCCGCAAGGCCGGTAAAGCTAAATCCACCAGGGGAAGGCGTGCTTCGGGCGGGCAGCGGTCAATGAGCGTCGAGGCCTCCAGGGTCGCCTCAGAAGACACCAGCGGATCCTTCGACTCATTGAGCAGCTGAAACTGGGCCCGGCGGCTTTCCGAGTCGGGGCTCAGGAGCAGGGCGAAAATGATGATCCGGGCCGAGGCCGGCTCACGGACCCGAGCGGTCAAGCGCGAGGGCAGCCCCGAAAGGAGAAGGGAAGCATAGGCCAGATGGGCCTCCGTCAGCTTTCCGAAGAGCTGGGTCATCTGTTGCGGAATCATGGGAATGATGGGGATGCCCGGAACTCCTCCGGATGGAGCGGATGCGGCTGGTCTGGAGGCGGTTTGCGCTGCGGAGGCAGCCAGCTCCTTTGGGTCGCCGGTTTCAAGTGCCTCTTTGGAAGGAAAGTGAACCGCGGGAAAGGTACCGTCAAAAGCAGGATCAATACGTTGGATGCGCATCTCCAGCGGGGGATGAGTGGCCATGAAGCTGAAGGCACTATGGGTCTGGACAGGAGGTGTGCGATTCCTCATGGAAAGGATAGGAGATACTTTCCCATGCGTTCCATCGGAGAAAAAGAGGTGACTCATTTCCTCGGCCTTTGGGCTTTGAATAAGTGAGCCGTGAGCCAACCCGCCAATCTTTTTGAGTGCTCCGGCGATGCCGTCTGGATCTCGCGTGAACTGGACGGCCGAAGCGTCGGCCAGAAATTCTCGCTGCCGGGACACGGCGCTCTTGATGAGCTTGCCGAAAAAGACCCCCACGTAACCGATGGCAAGAAGCGCGGCCCCGAAGGCCAGAATGGCAGCGGCACCACCCTTTCTGTTGCTGGAAGATCGGGAGGAGCCTCTCAGGATCACAAATCCAATCATGGCGATGACCAGGATGCCGTTCAAGACGCCGATCAGCCGAATGTTCAGGCGCATGTCGCCGTTGAGGATATGAGAGAACTCATGGGCAATGACTCCCTGCAGTTCGTCGCGCGACAGGATCTGCAAGGTTCCTCGGGTCACCCCGATGACGGCGTCGGCCGGAGTGAAACCGGCGGCAAAAGCGTTAATACTCTTTTCCTCTTCCAGGAGGAAGACCGAGGGAACGGGTGTTCCGGAGGCAATAGCCATCTCTTCCACCACATTGAGAAGACGGCGTTCCTGAGGGTCGGAGGTGCTGGAATCGATGAGTCGACCTCCCAGCCAGCGGGCCACCACCTCTCCGCCTTGTGAGAGGGCCAGGATCTTGTAAAGGCTCCCGATCACCACCACACACAGGGTGGCCCCCGTGATCCACAGGAACAGATCGGGGTTCCACCATTGAAAGGGAAGCTCCGGGTCGGCATTGACGTTGAAGCCGAAAAAGATGGTTATGCCAGCGATGTAGATGGAAAGGATGATCAGGATGACCGCCAGCATGAAGTAAGCGATCAAGCGCCGGGTACTTCGGCGAGCCTGGTCCTGACGTTCAAAGAAATCCATCGTATGGGTTGACGGTGCCGCCATATTTCCTCAGAGTTCCGAAGAACAGTGGAGTCCGTTGGGACT
>JAZFTY010000143.1:0-3419 GCA_036446935.1 Acidobacteriota bacterium
CGGATCACACCTGGCACGGGGGTATGATGTCAATTCGCTTTTTCTTCAAACTGCTTATTTTTTCTGGGTTTTGGGCTTCCTTGACTGTTGTGGGTTTTCCGCTGACCTCGGTGGCAGTGGCAAGCAGCCTTCAAGCATCGGTGGAAATGCGTGCCATCGTCCATTTTTTCCGGGGAGCCAACTTCCAGCGCGATAACGAGTTGAACGAGGCCATAGATGAATATGAGGAGGCGCTGAAGCTGGATGACCAGTTTGCCGAGGCCTACAACAACCTGGGCACGGTCTACTTTGAGAAGTCGGACTATGGAAAGGCCACGGAATTCTATGAGAAAGCTCTGGATCTCCACGAGGATTTTGCTGCTGCCCATTCCAACCTGGGTACCGTTTACTCTCGCCAGGCCTACCGGATGAATGTGAGCCAGTTTTATCGAAGAGCCATCAATCATCTGGAGAAAGCGATCGAGTTGGATCCCAATCTCCCGGAGGCCTACAACACGCTGGGAGTCGTTTACCACAGAAGGGGCGAATTCCATCGATCCTCTGAGTTCTTTATGAAGGCCAAACAAGTGCGACCCAGTTATGTCGATGCCTACAACAACTTGGGCTTCACGTTGAGCCGTCTTGGCCAGTTGGATCGGGCCAGGAAAGAATTACTGGCAGCTCTGCAAATAGATAGTCATTTTGCCCCGGCGCGGCACAATTTGGGAATGCTCGACCTTCGCAGTGGGGACCATGAATCTGCCCTCAAAGCTTTGGAGGAGGCCGTCGCCAACAGTCCTGATTTTATTGCTTCTTATGTGGAGTTGGCTGCTTTGCACTTGAAGCAGGACCGGGACGGGGAGGCCTTGCAGGTTGCTCGGCGGGCTGTCAGGGTCGATCCCACCTCAGCCCAGGCTCAGAACATTCTTGGCCTTTCTCATCTCAGGTCGGGTGACGAAAAGGCGGCGCTGGCGGCCCTGGAAGAGGCGGTGAAGGTCGATGATTACTTTGCTGAGGGCCACGCCAACCTGGGTGCGTTGCTGGTTCTTCAAGGGGATCCCAAACGGGCCCTCACGGAGTTGGATCGAGCCACGGAATTGGACGCGCGGTTGGCCGACCCCTATAGATATCGCGGCAATATCTTCTTTCGTCAGTCCGAGAGCCAGCGTTCCATCGAGAGTTTCACCCGCTACCTTGAACTGGTTCCAGATGCAGCCGATGCCGAACAGGTGAGTTCCCTGATCGATCTACTCCGCGCCATTGAAGAAGAAAAAGACTAATTCGGGGACAGGCCCAGAATTCGTTCCTAAATACCGATAATCATTGAGAAATTCTTGGGGCTGGCACCGAATTGTTCCTAGAACCTATATTCGGCGGGCGGGTTGGTGTTTAGATAAAGAGTGACCAGCTCCCGAGAAGCCTCTTCAGCCGACTTGTTGAGAAGGACAAGCCAGGCTTCTCTGCCAAACCGTCCCTCAATTTGCTGGATCATCCAGCAACCCACGTAGTAGCCCCACTTATTCTGTTGGAAGAGATCATCCCCAGGGGCCTGGGCATCGGCCGAGTGGCTGAGGGCGCTTCGAATCTGGCCAAAAGAGGTCTTGAGTTGTTGAGGCTCCTGAATGATCTGATCCAATTCCGGAAACAGTCCCGACGAAATGGAGAGAAAAGTGGCGATTCCTTCGGTGAGGAGTCCGGCCAGGATTTGGGTCTGAGCCAAAGGGTGTGATTTCAAGAGTCCCGTTCGCATCAAGGCCAGATGATGAATCTCATGAGCGATGACAAAGGGTAGTCGTTCCCGGTTTTCAGGGCCCAACACCTGGGCTGAGAGGATCAGCTGAGGGTTCAGGGTCTTGGCCGCATAGGGAATGTCCTTGAAGATCCAGAGCTGGAAATCTCCCTCCAAATCTTGGGGGAGATAACCTTTCACGATGTGAATGGCACGCTCAAGTATCGGCTTCATTCTCTCGGTCAGGGTACCTTCAGAGTCGCTCGAGAAAAGAGTCGACAGGTCGTTCGAATCTCGGTGACCGTGGACCGGCCAGGCCGGAAGCAATGGAGCTGCCTTTGAGGGCAGTTCGATGAGTCGGAGCTCCGCTCCCATCAATATTTCCCAGCCCACTAAAGCCTGGGGTCTTTGCAGCTCCTGGGCCAGACAACGGGTCCCGAAGCTGAGCAGCACAAGAGTCAACGCACCTGCTGAGGCTACTTGTAAAAAGGGTTTCACTGGCCACCAATATATCATTGTTTGGGAGCAGCGGCAGCCCGGCCCGTGGGCTGAAGCCCACGGCTCTGTTTGCTCCTCGCCAGCCGACATTTCCGAGTACTTCCCTTGACTCCGTCAGAGCCGCAGGCTTTAGCCTGCGGGCACTTATAGCAGACAGCGGGTCACCGTTTTTCATTGACGGGCAAAGAGGCGTTCTGTAAGATACCGCGGCTCAGTTTTCAGAAAGGGTCATGCTATGAGAAATCTCATTGTCTCTGGTCTGGTTTTCCTCTTGTTGACGCCCTCAATCTGGGCCCAATCGCCCGCTGCCCGGGTGTCGGGGCAGATTCGTGATGCTTCCGGGGCCGTTATTCCCGGGGTGTTGCTGGAAGCGCATGATCAGGAGAATGGGCGCGTCTCCTCGGCTCTCACCGATGAGGAGGGCCGGTATGAATTTTTGCGGCTTGCCCCGGGAGACTACGGCATCTTCGCCTCCTATCGCGGATTTCAGTCTATCCAGGACAAGAAACTCTCTTTGAACGCCGGACAGGCCGTTTCGCTGGATCTGATCCTGGAGGTTCAGGAAGCCGAGCAGTCCATTACCGTGATTGGTGAGGCAGCGCTGTTGGATCTCTCCAGCCCTCACCTGAGCTACATCGTGAATGAGGTTTCCTTCTCCTCTCTTCCCAATAACGGACGCAGCATCGACAGCCTGGCTTTGCTGGCTCCTGGAATGATTCCGGTACGTGGCAAAGACACCCGTTCATTGAACGGGTTAACTCAGGAGATCAGCGGCAACGGGGCCAGAGGCACCGAGTACATCCTGGATGGGGCCGATATTCAACACCCCATTCTTAAGACCACTCCGGGTGGAGTTTCAGGTTTGCTCCTGGGGATGGACTCAGTGCAGGAATTTGAGGTTCTCAATGATGCCTACCCCGCTTATATAGGGGGAAGTGGTGGTGCTACCGTCAACGTGATTACGCGCCGGGGCACCCGCAGCTTTCACGGATCGCTTTATGGGTTCTTTCGAAACAGCGCAATGGATGCCCGCAACTTCTTCGACCGAGATCCCTCGAACCCCTTAGAGCGGAGTGACCCCCCTTCCTTTAATCGCCAACAGTACGGGGGTTCCATCGGAGGGCCGTTGCCTGGAGAGGAGAACACTTTTTTCTTTAGCTATGAAGGCCTGCGCGAGCGTTTGGGAATGACTCTGATCAATACGGTTCCCAAC
>JAZFTY010000144.1:0-2317 GCA_036446935.1 Acidobacteriota bacterium
CACCAATGAGGTGCGGCCCTCGGATCCCTATTCGGTCAATACCGGATACATTTTTCATGAAGGGGTCGTTTACGTGATTTCCGGAAGAGGAGGCGAAAGCCGTTGGGCCCAGTTCCTGCTCCAGGATCCGAACATGAGGATTAGAGTGGGGGACAAACTCTACAGGGTACGTGCCACACGGGTGGAAGATCTGGAGCTGTTGAGTGAGTTTCATAGAATGAGGAATGCCAGGAATCCCGACCCAGAGGACAGAACGCCAGAAGATCTGGCTCGGGAGGCCCGGGTCTGGTTTTTTCGGATTGACTCGCGCTGACCTCCACCCCCCAACCTTGACCCTGAGCCCTGTTCATTTTGACAGTTTACAGGTCCCTTTCTGGAGGTTTAGGATGGAGTCATTGGAGCTTCAGCGACTTTTGTCTCAACAAGGAGGAGAATATGCGTTCAGAACTGAAGATCATCACCCTCGGGGTGTTGGGGTTGTTTCTGGTTGCCTGCGGTGGACCCTCGAGCCCCTCACCCATGGACCTGGACGAAGATGAGCTTGCCCGAGCAGTGAAAGCCAAAAGAGCGGACGTGGACGCTGCTCTGAGAGGGGAAGATCTTGACGCCTACCTTGCCTTTTATATGGAGGATGCGGTCTGGCTTCCGCCAGGTGCCGAAGAGTACGGGAAGGCGGCCGCCCGCCAGAAGCTGTCCTCTTTCTTCAGGGCCGTGAACCTGGAAGGGGGTTCAACGGTCGAGGAGCAGACCGTGATGGGCCCCAACTGGATCGGGGAGCGGGGGCAGTTTTCCGTTGTTTTTTTACCCAAGCAAGGTGATGCAGAGACCGTTCATGCGGTCGGATCTTATCTAGCTCTGTGGACCAAGGATACCGACGGCGAGTGGAAGATCGCCTTGGATATGTGGAACAGCGACCGGGGCCCGACTCTGGCGGCCTCGCAGTGAGACAAGGGGGTGTAAAATGAGAAAAAACAAACTTGGAATAGTCTTAAGCTCATTTCTGGTGGTTGCGCTGGTATCACCGGGTCTAGTCTGGGCCCAACAGGACGTCAGCGAGGAAGACCTCTACCGGCTGGTCAATCAAATCCAGAAAAAGATCCTGACACTGAACAACTTCGGGGTCTTTGACTATATCTCCTTCGGTCTGAAAGGCGGGCAGACCGGGATCATTGTGGTCCTGCAGGGTTATGCTTCCCGGCCCACACTGAAGGATTCTGCGGAAAAGTCGGTCAGCCAGATTGAAGAAGTCGAAAGCGTTGAAAACAACATCGAGGTTCTGCCTGTGGGTCAAAATGACGAGAACATTCGACTCGCAGTGTACCGGGCCATCTACTTCGACTCGGTGCTCAGCCGCTACAACCCGAACCGCGGTACCCCCATGTACGGTCCGGGGGGGATGGGAGGCAGTTGGTCCAGCGGAGGCGCCGGGGCGGGACTGTGGGCGAGAAACGATGCTTTCGGCATTTCCAACGATCCTCCCAAGGGCTATCACCCGATCGCCATCATCGTCAAAAACGGAAACGTCTTTCTGGAAGGCGTGATCGACAACGAGGGACACAAGAACATGGCCAACCTGAACGCCCGTCAGGTATCCGGAGTGTTCTCGGTCACCAACAATCTGCAGGTACTAAACCCTCCAAAGGAGAAGAAGTAACCCGCACGGGTTGAGACTTTATACCCAACCCTGGCTTTTTAAAGAGGTGTATTTCAATGTCTGACGACACCTTGCAAGGACGCTTTGTCTGGTACGAACTCCTGACTTCAGATCCCGAGGCAGCCACCGGCTTTTACACCGAACTGATCGGTTGGGGCACGGCGGAATGGGGGGAAGGGGAGAACCCTTATGTGATGTGGACCACGGATGGAACTCCTGAAGGTTCCATGGGTGGCGTCATCCCTTTGCCCGAGGAGGCCAGGAAAGCGGGTGCTCCGCCTCACTGGTTGCCTTATGTGGGATCTTCAGAGATCGAGGCGACGGTCTCCGAAGCCCAGAAGCTGGGGGGGAAGGTGCTTGTACCCCTCACCGAGATTCCGACGGTGGGCCGGTTCGCGGTCCTTTCGGATCCGCAGGGAGCTGTGTTTGCAGTTTTTGCCCCCGCTGAACAGGCACCCGGACATGAAGGTCCTGCTCAGCTGATGGAGTTCTCATGGCATGAATTGGCAACCACAGACCACGAGGCCGCTTTTGAGTTCTATGAAGGGCTGTTTGGTTGGAAGAAAACCGAAAGTTTTGACATGGGTCCAGCGGGGATATACCAGATGTATGGGCGAAAGGACATGACTCTGGGTGGGATGTTCAACAAGTTCGAGGACGTGC
>JAZFTY010000145.1:0-6521 GCA_036446935.1 Acidobacteriota bacterium
GGCCCGCCTTTGGGACCCTCGTAGCGGATGATAATCACATCGCCTTTTGCCACCTTGTCGCCCAGGATGGCGTCGACTGCGTCTTCTTGACTCTCGAAAATCCGCGCCGAGCCCTTGAACTTCAAAAGCGACTCGTCGACACCGGAGGTTTTCACGATGCAGCCGTCAGGGGCCAGGTTGCCGTAGAGTACGGCCAGGCCACCGTCCTGGCTGTAGGCGTGTTCGCGGTCACGGATACAGCCGGTCGCGCGGTCCAGATCGAGCGACTCCCACTGCTCACTCTGAGAGAAGGCTTGCTGGGTCGGGCGTCCGCCCGGTCCGGCCAGGTAAAGCTTATGGGCTGCTCCGTTGGACCCGTTGTGCCCGTTGCCCACATCCCATTTCTCGAGTGCTTCCCCCATGGTGGGGCTGTGCACGGTGGACACCTGGCGATGGATCAACTCTGCACGGTCCAGCTCGCCCAGCAGGGCCGGCATGCCGCCCGCGCGGTGGACATCCTCCATGTGAAAGAGGGGAGATGATGGTGCGACCTTGCACAGGTTCGGCACACGCCGCGACAGCTCGTCGATGTCCTTCATGAAGAAGGGCACATGGGCCTCCTGAGCCGCGGCCAGCAAGTGCAGGACGGTATTGGTCGAGCCTCCCATGGCGATATCCAGGGTCATGGCGTTTTGAAAGGCCTCGAAGGTGGCGATGGAGCGGGGCAGGACGCTCTCGTCCTCATCCTTGTAATAAGCCTTGGTGATTTCCACGATGCGCCGGCCCGCCTGGAGAAACAGGTCTTTTCGGGCTGCGTGGGTGGCCAGCAGCGTACCGTTGCCCGGCAACCCTAAACCCAGGGCTTCCACCAGGCAGTTCATGGAATTGGCCGTGAACATGCCGGAGCAGGATCCACAGGTGGGACAGGCATTCTGCTCGTAAACCTGGCTTTCCTCGTCGCTCACATTGGGGTTGGCCGCCGCAATCATCGAGTCGACCAGGTCCAGCTTGACCTGCTTGCCGTTGACCTCGGCCCGGCCGGCCTCCATCGGGCCGCCCGATACGAAAATGGCAGGAATATTCAGGCGCAGGGCCGCCATCAGCATCCCTGGAGTGATTTTGTCGCAATTGGACCTACAGACCAAGGCATCAGCGCAGTGGGCGTTGACCATGTATTCGACAGCGTCGGCAATGAGTTCCCGTGAGGGCAGGCTGTAAAGCATGCCCGAGTGACCCATGGCGATGCCGTCGTCGATGGCGATGGTGTCAAACTCGCGGCCGATTCCTCCAGCCTCGGCAATGGCGCCGGCCACCAACTGGCCCATGTCCTTGAGGTGCACATGGCCTGGGACAAACTGGGTGAAGGAATTGGCAATGGCAATAAAAGGCTTGCCGAAGTCCTCCTCTTTGACCCCGGTGGCGCGCCACAAGGCGCGTGCGCCCGCCATGTTGCGTCCGGCAGTGGTGGTCTTGCTTCGTAATTGTGGCATGATGGCCCTCTCTGGCTATTTAAAGGTCTTTTTATTCGATTAAGTCCTCTTTATCCTATCAGATGTTCCATGCTGGATAGGATGGCTTCCTCAATTGGTGCCGCGGCCGCTGATGCCCTTGGTGTCGGCGGAAATCTCTTTGGCCGACTCTTTGGGACGCAAATCGCGCGTTGCCTTGCCGGCTCGCCACATCTCGGAATTGCCAATTTCGGCTAACTCCTTGCCCAGCTGCTCCTGATAATTAGGGGCGCCGCAGGCCTCAAGCACGCGGGCCGTCTCCTTGCCCGAAGCCACCCGCTCGTAAAGGGTGTGAAAGACGGGCAGGACGGCTTCCTTGAACTTGGGCTTCCAGTCCAGGGCCCCGCGCTGGGCCGTGGCCGAGCAGTTGGAGTACATCCAGTCCATGCCGTTTTCGCCCACCAGCCTGATCAGGCTTTCGGTCAGTTCCTCGACGGTTTCGTTGAAGGATTCACTGGGGCTGTGACCCTTCTCGCGCAGCACCTCGTACTGGGCCTCCATGATGCCGGCCAAAGCACCCATCAGCACTCCACGCTCGCCGGTCAGGTCGCTGTGGACCTCATTGGAAAAAGTGGTGGGAAACAAATATCCCGAGCCAATCCCGATGCCGATAGCGATGGTCCGCTCCTCGGCCCGTCCCGTGAAGTCCTGCTCAACGGCAAAGCTGGAATTGATGCCGGCGCCGGAGAGGAAATTACGCCGCACCGAGGTACCTGAGCCTTTGGGGGCCACCATGATCACGTCGACGTTGTCCGGAGGCACCACCCCGGTCTGATCCTTGAACACGATGGAGAATCCGTGAGAGAAGTAGATGGCGTCCCCTTCGTTCAGGCATGCCTTGATGGCCGGCCAAACGGCTTTCTGGGCGGCGTCGGAAATCAGCATCTGCACGATGGTGCCTTTTTGGGCCGCTTCCTCGATGTCAAAGAGGGTCTTGCCCGGCTCCCAGCCGTCGCCCACCGCCCGGTCCCAGTCCTTCTGGAACTGTTTGGCCTGGCCGACGATCACGTTGAAACCGTTATCCCGCATGTTTAGCGACTGAGCGGGTCCTTGCACGCCGTAGCCGATCACGGCAATGGTCTCGTCCTTCAGTACCTCGCGGGCCTTCTCCAGGGGGAATTCGTCCCGCATGATCACCCGTTCGACCACTCCACCAAAATCTCTCTCAGCCAGGAGTCACTCCTCTGTTAAGTCGTTGGACTGCTGTCGCAGTTATTCTTACAAAACCCTGTAAATTCACATAAATCCGCTCCCCTGTCAAGATGGGGAAGGCCGCAGGCTCAAGCCTGCGGCTCTAACGGAAGCCACGATCGAGAGACAGCATAAACGAGGTGCATTGGCACAAGGGGCTCCCACATTTTTGAGCAGAAGGTCGATATTTGACCTCATGCCGTTGGATTGACCACACTGAAATGATGAAAGCTGTTTTGGCTTTAATCCTCATAGGCCCTGTCGCTGGTGGTTCTTATAACGCTGTCAAGAGCCATGCCCTTACAAACATCACTATAGAAGGAGATGTGGTGACTGTGGACGTCGGGGACTATAAGGCAAAGTTTTTGGCTTTCCTGGAGTTTCAGAAGACCTACATGATCTTTGGCGGCGGGTATTATCAGAACAAGAATTTGATTAACCCCATCGTCCTGTCGGGTCTAGGGATGGTTGATGCCAAGAGGATCTATGCACGTTATCCCGATTTTCACCGCTGCGCCTCACCGGGAGCTGCACAGGCCCAACTCAGGGTAAAGCAACTGAACCTGATTCCTGCTAATCAGCAAGTCCTGGATGAGTTAAGGGCATCCCTTGAAGAATCTGAGGACCAGCTGGGAAACGATGGGGATCGGGTCTGTGTGTCTTTAATGGGTAAAACCCTGGATATGCGCTCTGCCATGGTTCCTGGACACACCATAGACATCAAAGATCAACTCCCGCGCCAAACCTTCCATTTGATTCATTCCAGCCAAAGAGTCCCTTGTAAAAGCCTCCTCGATTAGGCTCTTTCTTAGGCCTCCATGGCCGTCGACAATTGTTTCAGGCAGGTGGGTGAGACCAGTCGATAGGGGAGCAGTTTGCGGGCCCGAACCCGGCGGTGGGCAATCATGTCGCAAAGAACCAGGTCGGTGACCTCCAGCCTACGGAGATTCTCACAGGGTAGTAAATACTCGCGCATGCTGTGGCGGTCTCCGACAACGGGGGCCAATATGCCTCGGGCGGTGTTCAAGACGGCTTGACTGATGGAGACGACGGCAATGGTGGAGGGCTTTTGCAACGCCTGAATGGTCTTGATGTGCTCATCCACGGTGGAAAAGGTGAGGGCGATAGCCGGACGCTCCTTGGGGACCAGCGGGGCAACTTTTGGGATAGAACCCGGCGGTGCCACCACCAGTGCCCCCATCGTCAAATCGGGGTTTTCAGAAAGCTCTTCGGTTGAGCAGGACTCGACGGGAAAGGAGAGTTTTTCTTTGAGTTCTTCTCGCAGCAGAAGGCGCAGGCCCCGATCTTCGGAGACCACCAATAGGTGATCAGGAGGCAGAGCCATCAGCCGCTCCTCAACCCTTTTGCGAAGTTGCTGGAAGCTGTAACCCTTCTCCTTGGCTGTTCGTATGGTGGCATTGATGAGATCATCCAGGTCTTCAATCCGGGGCGGGTACTCCCTCTCTCCCGGTGAGCGCACCACCATGCGGCTTCCCCGTCGCCTGATCAGCCAGTCGCGATCGACCAGGTCTTGATAGGCCTGGCTGATCGTGTTGTGGTGAATCTTGTGGGGGCGGGCCAGACCTCGCACACTGGGCAGGGCTTCCCCCGGTTGCAATTTACCGGTGGCGATCAGGAAGATGATCTGCTCAACCAACTGCTCACGGATGGTGACCTCACTGTCTTTGATAATTTGAATGTCCAACTTCATGTTCAAACAGACTGGCGGTTTATTCTATCTTGCAATAATTTTACACACACTGGCGTCTTGTGACACCTGAAAAGGTGTTACTGTCTCGCTGGCCCTCCTCTCTCTTTATCTCGGTAACGGTATCGGGTGTAAGATTAGGGTCAAGTTCACCCGGTGAAAAGCCATGCCATTCACTGAATTAAACGGAATTCCCATTTGGGGAAAACCCCAGGACAACGCGGTTCAGCAAATTCTCAATTGTCAAAAGACAGCGGACTACTGTGCGCTGATGGCTGACCATCATCTGGGGTATGCCGTTCCCATTGGTGGAGTGGTTGCCTACGAAGATCAAGTGAGTCCGTCCGGAGTTGGGTTTGACATCGGTTGTGGAAACAAAGCAGTTCTTCTGGATGCGGATGCCGGTGAGATTCGGGCCAACATCGATACCCTCATGGATGATATCTGGAGAGAGATCTCCTTTGGCGTGGGCATGAAGAACAAGGAAGAAGTCGAGCACGAGTTGTTTGACGACGATCCGGCCTGGGATATCCCGGAAGTGGGTCGACTGAAGAGTCTGGCTCGGAGCCAGCTGGGAACCGTGGGAAGCGGCAATCATTATGTCGACCTGTTCGTGGATGAATCCGACCGAGTGTGGTGCGGGGTTCATTTCGGATCGCGGGGGGTGGGACATAAGATTGCCACTCACTTTCTTCGCATAGCCGGGGGGCGAGAGGGAATGCATGTCGATCCGGTGTTGTTATCCGTAGATAGCCAAGAAGGCCAGGAATATGTGGCCGCGATGAAGCTTGCCGGGCGCTATGCCTATGCGGGTCGCGATTGGGTCTGCTCCAAAGTGGCTTCCATTATGGGAGCCCATATCCTGGAAGAGGTTCATAACCATCATAATTTTGCCTGGAGAGAGAATCACAACGGCAAGGATATGTGGGTGGTGCGCAAAGGGGCTACTCCTGCCTTTCCCGGCCAGAAGGGGTTTGTCGGTGGAAGTATGGGCGATGTATCGGTTATCGTGCAGGGAGTCGAGAGCGAGGAAAGCAAGAAGGCTCTCTATTCGACGGTTCACGGAGCGGGGCGGGTCATGTCGAGACGACAGGCTGCCGGCAAGTTTCGTTGGAGGAAAGGCCGACGAATGAAGATGTCTGACGGGACCATTAGCCGAGAGATGATGATGAAGTGGATCTCCAAGGCCGGGGTGGTTCTGCGCGGTGCGGGAACCGATGAGTCCCCTCACTGCTATAAGCGGCTGCCCGAGGTTCTGGAGTTCCATGAGCCGACCATTGAAGTGCTGCACACGCTCCACCCTATTGGCGTTGCCATGGCGGGAGCCCATGAGTTTGATCCCTATAAGGATTAAAGGCAGCAACCTCGAATTTGGAGGGAATGGGGGAGCGGCCTCAGGGCCGTTCGTAGGGGGCAGCCGGTGGCTGAACCGAACAGTTAGGATTAAAAAAACTGGAGCCACACGGGCACAGATGGTGCCGCTCAGTCAGTTCGGGTCAGCCACCGGCTGACCCCTACGAAGATCCTGTCACTGGTAAAGGATGTCCTGACAATGGACACCTCAGGTGCCTCCTGCATTCCGGAGCGCCCTTCAAATTTCGGAAGGCAACTTGCAACTTCCCTGCGCTGACGCCCTCTCAATTCTCACCTACTGTGACAGCTGAGAAACTGTCACCATGCTTGTAGTCGCCGCCGCCAGCTTCCTCTAACCTGGGACATGTGATGTGGGCAGGTGGCTATCGAGGAGATCACCGGGTCCATCTTGGGTCGTGGCAGAATGGAGATGCAGCGGTCTTTTAAACCGACAGGCGAGGGTTCGATTCCTTCCGGCCCAACCAAGGAAGGTTGGCAGAGTCAGGTAATGCGGCGGTCTTGAAAACCGTTGACCCGTCAGGGACAGGGGTTCGAATCCTCTACCTTCCTCCAGAGATTCGGTAAGGAGAAATGATGCTTTTTTCTTGCAAGGTATAGATGCCGAAGTGGTGGAACTGGCAGACACCGTAGTCTTAGAAACTACCGCCTTAGTGCATGAGGGTTCGACTCCCTCCTTCGGTACCAATTGTAGCCCTGTAGCCCAATGGCAGAGGCAGCGGTCTCAAAAGCCGTGTAGTGTCGGTTCGAATCCGACCGGGGCC
>JAZFTY010000146.1:0-2742 GCA_036446935.1 Acidobacteriota bacterium
GGTGCCCAATATTACCTGTGATCACTGCGTGATGACGATTCGCCGGGAATTGAGCGAGCTTGAGGGTGTCGCTTCAGTTCAGGCCGACCCTCACACCCAGGGGGTCACTGTCGAGTGGGATGAAACCTCCCTGAGTTGGGAGCAAGTTCGTCATCTGCTTGAGGAGATCCATTTTCCGCCGGAGGATCAGGGAACCGTCCCATGAAGTCCGCCCAGGAATCGGCTGATCAGAAACAGATCGTTTTACCCATCACCGGGATGACCTGCGCCAACTGTGCCGCCACCATCCAGCGAACTCTGGAGAAGAAGGTAGCGGGAGTGGTGGGGGCGACGGTCAACTTTGCCACCGAAAAGGCTCGGGTCGAGTACGACCCTTCTCAGGTGACTCGGCGCGACCTGGTGGAAGCCATTGAGAAGATCGGCTACTCCGTGACCGAGAGCGAACCGGGTGGGCTGGAAGATAGAGAACGGGCTGCCCGCCAGGATGAGATTCAGGCCCAGACTTACAAGTTCTGGATCGGCTTGGCTTTCTCCTTGCCCTTGTTTGTGCTGAGCATGATGCGCGACTTTGGGTTGCTGGGAGCCTGGGCTGATGCTCCCTGGGTGAATGGGCTGATGCTGGCTCTGGCCACGCCGGTGCAATTTTACGTGGGATGGGACTACTACGTCGGTGCTTTCAAAGCCCTTCGCAACCGTTCAGCCAACATGGATGTGTTGATCGCGATGGGCTCCTCAGCCGCCTACTTTTACAGCATCCCGGTGACCGTCGCCCTGATGTTGGGCAGTTCCGCTCTGGGAACCCATGTTTACTATGAAACAGCTGCCGTGATCATCACCTTGATCAAATTGGGAAAACTGTTGGAAGTTCAGGCTAAAGGCAAGACCAGTGCGGCAATTAAAAAACTGATGGGTTTACGCCCCAAGACGGCCCGGGTGGTGAGAGACCACCAGGAAATCGACGTGCCTATTTCTGATGTAGCGGTAGGGGACATTGTGGTGGTCCGGCCGGGAGAAAAGATTCCCGTGGATGGCCTGGTCATCGAAGGACGATCCGCCGTGGACGAGAGTATGATGACGGGGGAGAGTCTCCCCGTCACCAAGCAGACGGGGGATGAGGTCATCGGCGGTTCCATCAACAAGCAGGGAAGACTTCAATTCGAGGCCAGGAAGGTGGGTGCCGAGACGGCCCTGGCACAGATTATCCGTCTGGTGGAAGAGGCTCAAGGAAGTCGGGCGCCCATTCAGCGCCTCGCCGATCAGGTGGCCGGTGTCTTTGTGCCCATCGTGCTTCTTATCGCCCTGGTCACCTTCCTGATTTGGTGGGTGGTCGTGGACCTGGGTTTGACCGCTGCCATGATTCGGATGGTGGCCGTGCTGGTGATTGCCTGCCCCTGCGCTCTGGGACTGGCCACGCCGACCGCAATCATGGTAGCCACGGGTCGGGGAGCCCAACAGGGAATTCTTTTTAAAAACAGTCAGGCCCTGGAGCAGGCCCATTCGCTGGAGGTGATCGTGCTGGACAAGACCGGGACGCTCACCTTGGGAGAACCCTCGGTCACCGATATTTGGGTCAAGGACCAGAAGCTGAAAAATGGGGCGGATCGGTTGCTGTACCTGGCCGCTTCGGTTGAAGCGGGAAGCGAACATCCCCTGGGAGAAGCGATTGTCCAGGCCGCTCGGGAACGCGAACTGCAGTTGGCCCAACCCGAAGAATTTGAAGCTCAGACGGGCCAGGGAGTGATCGCTCGTGTTGGAGGACACCGCGTGACCCTGGGCAATGCCAAGATGATGAAGGAAGGCTCGGTTCCACTCGAGGGGCTTGAGGCTGAAGCAGAGCGCCTGCAGTCGGAAGCAAAAACCGTTGTCTGGATAGCGGTTGACGGTGAAGCTTTGGGTCTTATTGGCATTGCCGATACCCTGAAACCGGGCTCAAAGGAGGCGGTTCATCAGATGCATCAACTGGGCTTGACGGTGGTCATGATGACCGGCGACAACGCCGCCACGGCCTCCAAGATTGCTGAGCAAGTGGGAATCGATCGGGTCTTGTCCGAGGTGCTTCCCGGCGAAAAGGCGTCCCAGATTCAGAAGCTGCAAAGAGAGAGCAAGGGATTGGTGGGGATGGTGGGAGACGGCATCAATGATGCCCCGGCTTTGGCCCAGGCCGACGTGGGAATCGCCATCGGCACGGGTACCGACGTGGCCATGGAGACGGCGGACGTCACCTTAATGCGAGGGGATCTTCGCTCTGTTCCCCAGGCCATAGCACTTAGTAAGGCCACCCTGCGGACCATCAAACAGAACCTCTTCTGGGCCTTTTTCTACAACGTGGTCCTGATCCCTGTGGCGGCGGGGGTCCTTTATCCTTTCGCAGCCTTGCCCGGTGCGCTTCGTTCTTTACATCCCATCCTGGCTGCCCTGGCCATGGCTTTCAGTAGCGTCACCGTCGTCACCAACAGCCTGCGCCTGAAACAGTGAGCCCATCCCGTTCGGGAACTCTCTAAAACCCTTCCGTCCTCTCTAAAAAGTTTTAGACTTTTTCTTGGAAACAGTATTAGGATGAGCGTAACTTTTGCGATTTCAATCCGGGCTAAAGGAGATTTTATGAGTAACGATCGATGGGTTAATGGATACTGCATGGCCACCCTGGCCCGAGACTTTGGAGTGCAGCCGGTGGGACCCGCCTATGATTTTACGGATGACGATGTGGAGCACATTGGCGGTCCGTTGGTTGAGATCGCAGAG
>JAZFTY010000147.1:0-3791 GCA_036446935.1 Acidobacteriota bacterium
CTAACAGAAAGTCGGGATGCCGGATACGAGTCGCTCAGAACTGGACCATGAACTCACCTACACATTTCCTCATGACCGCAGCCTTGCGCCAGGCACTGCCCAGGATCCCGATGGTTCGAAGTGCTGTTCTCATCGGTTCCATTGCCCCCGACATCCCTTTCTATTTACTGACGTTGGGTTCCTTTCTGTACTACCAAAATGTAGAGGGATGGCCTTCTAATGAAACCGCGCGATATATTTTCCGTACCCTCTATTTCGAAAATCCTGCGTGGATTGCTGCTTGTAGCCTTCTGCACTCACCCGTCAGCCTGGCGGTTGGGTTGGGGGTTGCACGCCTGTTGAGGACACGCTGGGGGAACTTCTCCAATTGGATGCATTGGTTTTTGATGGCCTGTCTTTTGCACTCGTTGGTGGACATTCTCACTCATCATAATGATGGCCCGGTTCTTTTTTGGCCCCTGAACTGGCATTTTCGCTTTCCTAGCCCCATCAGCTACTGGGATAATGCCCACTTTGGACGCCAGGTGGGTACCTTTGAATGGATTTTGGACCTGTCCCTGGTGGGCTACCTTATTTTCCACTGGAGGCGGTCTAAAGTGTGAATCGTGGTTTGTGACTGATGCGAATGAACATGGAAAAGAGGAGGAGAACAATATGGGCTGTTACCATTCCGTGACCGTCAATGCACCGGTAGATCAGGTATGGGACACTTTGAGAAAGTTTCACGATATGTCCTGGTGTCCCGATGTGATCACCCAACTTGAAGTCGTGGGAGATTCCGGAGGAAACGAGACGGGTGCCAAGCGGCTCCTGAACGGTGTCTTCCACGAGACCCTGCTCACATTGGACGATGAGGAGCGCACTTTCAGCTACAGTATCGACGATGGTCCTGAAGCGCTTTCTAAAGACAATGTGCAGGGCTATGTTGGGGAGGTCCGCGTCTTTCCGGTGACCGCCGATGACTGCACTTTTGTGCTGTGGACTTCCCGTTGGGCTTCCAGCGGTGGTGGAGTCCAGGAGTTTTGTGATCCCATTTACCGGGCTCTACTGGGGGCTCTCAAAAGTCACTTCGCCTGATCGGCGGTACGTTCTAGCTGCTTGAGGTGCTTGAGATCGTGGTATCCGGACATGCGAATCCGCTCATAGAGGTTCATGGCCCCGAAGCGAGGATGTTCCCACCAGAGATTGCCCAGAGGACGGGACCTGAGGGGCAGAAGCTTGGCTCGGGTTTCATCCCGGGCCTGACGGAGATCTAAAAGAAGATCGGCAATGGGGAGACCGGGTGAGGGCTGGGTCGGTTTCGGCGCTGTACCCTTTCCCGACTTCCCGGTGTCGGCGGAATCCTCCAGCGGAAAGGGCCGCTCAGCCAAGACCTCCTCCCGATTAAATTCTCCTTCGCGGCTATGGGCGATCGAGTCCAGGATCTGCTGGGAAAGCCGCCGCTCGCTTAAAAGCAGGTGATGAGCGATTTCACTCATTGACCACACCTCTGGGCCGGGCTTGCTTTCAGATTCGCTCTGGGAGATTCCCTCGAGGAAGGCCAGCACCTTCTCTCTGACTTCCTCTGCGAATTGTAGGGCTTGGTCGAATTCCTGCTCGGGGGTTACCATGATCTTGAACACTATCTTACCGAAAGCTAAATTTTCTGCATAGAAGAGAACCCATCCGAACGACCAGTGATGACCATCACTGTAGAATTTGGTGAATGTTGCCAAAGTAGTGAAGAAGAAAATACTGGAACAGTCTTTCTTGCATCGGGTCACATCGAGCGTCAACAATGCGAAGCAGAGTCCTGGAAATTATCGGCGGTATGGCAATTGCGCTTGTCGTGGTGGGCATGGTGAGCAGCTATCTACTTGTGAACTTTCTCATGGTGGTCCTTCCCGGCTTTGGAGATTCCATCTATCGAGAGGCCAGCAAGGGCCCGTATGACATGCACTCTCTGATCCGGATGACCATCTTTGCACTTATGATGGTTGTGGTTGTCTATTTTATTCTGTGGGCGGCCCACTATTTCCTCACCAGGATGAGTTTCCTCAAGAGGATGAGTTTCAACGAGGCTCTGTATGGAGCTTTTCAAGTTACCGGTCATCACGTCGTGTTCAACCTTCTGGCGGTGGCCCTCCTACTCTGCAGTCTGGTTCTGAATATGTGGGTCACCGCCATTCACGCCGTGACCCACTACTCTCTGAGTTCCATCGAAGCTCTTAGTCCTGAGATCCCGGAAAATACGCGTTTGCGCTTGAAGGTGGATTTCTATTGCATGAGAAACGCCGATGATTTTCACTACTTTCAGCGGAAGCTCAAGGTCCTTTCCAAGGCAAGGAACGTCACACTCCCAGACTTTGATCTCCTGTAAACATACAGGTTCGAAGTCTTTTTTTAACCCCAGCCGAGTGGCAAGCCACAATTTTAGGACCCCTTGGGTTGAACTCGACGCAAAATCATTCGAATAATAGATAAAGAGCAAAAAAACTATGTCTGATCCAAAAAATGATTCAAATGGTGTGACCAAGCGTGAATTGGCCAGCTCGGTGCTATTGAAAGAAGTTGACCTTGAGCCTTTCCTCGAGCTGCTTCAAGGGTGTGAGCTGCGCGACCTGGAAGAGGGAGAAATACTGATAGAGGTCAGGGAGTCCAATCGCACTCTCTATCTGATCCTGTCCGGTCGTTTAACCATTCAACTTCAACCTGAATTGAACCCGATTGCGGTACTGGGACCTGGAGATGTGGTGGGGGAGCTGTCCTTTGTCGATGGTCAGCTGACGACGGCTTATGTTGTGGCGGGTGTTCCCACGCGGGTGCTGGCACTGGATGAACAGATCATGACCTCGCTTTTGGAGACTTCACCCGATATAGCTCGAAATCTACTCTTTGTTATGGCTCGGCGGGTACGTCATCTGACCAATCAGGAATTGCGGCGGGAGCACGCTAACTATGCTGTCCGACAATATGCTCAGGATGTCATCATCGATAGCCTGACCGGTCTCTATAACCGCCGCTGGCTGGATAGCATGCTGGTGCGGGAGTTGAACCGCTCTGAGCGCGACGGACGGCCTCTTGCCCTGCTGCTTATCGGCATTGATGATTTCAAGAAGCAGACTGGAAAAGAGGATCGCCTGGCAGGAGAGAGCGTTCTCAATGCCATCGCAGCCGTTTTACAAGCCACCACGCGTCCAGGCGAGATGCTGGCTCGCTATGGAAAGGACGAGTTCATGACCGTATTGCCCGATACGGACACTGCCATGGGCCAGGAGATTGGAGAGCGTCTGCGTGAAGCCATTCACCAGGCCCAAGTGCCCACCTCTGAAGGGGACTCCCCCACCCCCATGACGGTCTCGATTGGAGTGGCTGAGAGGATTGCTGGGGATAAGGCCGAAGTCCTTATCTCGGCCGTTGATGGGGCCCTTTACGATGCAAGGGAGGCCGGGGGTAACCAGGTGTGCCAGGTCTCGCGCTCCTCTAACGGCAATTCCTAAAGCCCGGATGATTCCGCCGATGCAGTAAAGAGGGTGTGAGAATTACGGGCTAGCCCGCTTTTCTCACACCAGGTCGTCGCGAAGCGGCGAAAGGACCGGTCTGACAAGGCGCGTGACAGAGGCCCCCGCAAACATACTGTAGGGTACGTTGAGGAGGCCGACCGAGCGCAACGCGGTCAGAGCAGAGCATTGCGCCGATGCAGTAGACCGGGTGTGAGAATTGCGGGCTACGTCCAGAAGAAATAATACATCAGGGCCAGGATCATCCCTGTGCCCAGGTTCATAAGCACACCGTTCTTGATCATCTCCTTC
>JAZFTY010000148.1:0-7594 GCA_036446935.1 Acidobacteriota bacterium
TTTATTTTGGTGGCCGATGGACCCACCAACGAGATGCAATCTCTGGAAGTGATCCGTCAGATCCGGAACACGGTAGGGGATAAGCCCATCCGCTACGTGGTCACGACCCATCACCATGCCGACCACCAAGGGGGAATACGAACCTATGCCGCCGAAGGCGCGACCATCGTTACCCACGCTTTGAATGAAGCTGTGATGCGGGAATTCTTGACCCGGCCTCACACCCTGAAGCCGGATCGTTACTCTCAATCCAATCGGGAGGCTCAAATTGAGCTGGTCACGGATCGAAGGACCATTACCGACGGGAGTCAAACGGTGGAGCTGCTGCACCTTCCCAACCCTCATACGGATGGTTGTCTCGTGATCTACCTTCCCCAGGAGAAGCTCATTTTCGAGAGCGATCTGTTCGAAATTCTGGAAGGCGAGGCTTGGCCTCCCCTGGTTCGCCCGGAGGCGAAGGTGTTTTACGAAGTCGTGACCGAGATGGGTTGGAAAGTCGACCGTATCGTCTCCGGACATGGCCGGGTGGTGGAATGGCAAGAACTGATCGATGCCATCCAGGCCAGCGAAACGAGCAACTGAACGGGCTAAGATGCCTTAATTCCTTATATTGATCATTCAACCAGGAGGAATACATGCGTTCACTTTTACTGTCTGTTTTGTCTTTGAGTCTCTCCTTTTCGTTAACTCTGGGTCAGGAGGCCGGACTCCGTCTGAAAGACGAAGGAACCTTCTTTGCAGGCAATCTGCCCTTCACCATGTTTGTCCACTACCGCGTTCCGGAAAACTTCAACGGGCTCTCCATGGTTTTGATGCACGGAGGAGGACAGACCGGCAATAACTTTGAATCCACTCCAGACGGCCGACCGGGATGGGCCCACTTCTTTCTGGGAAAGGGCTTCGCTGTTTATAACATCGACTATCCTTGTATGGGGAGATCCGGCTTTGTGGCCGAATGCCCAACCATTTCAGGGCGAGACGTGGTTCAGGCAGGGGTTCAGCTTCTGGACCGGATTGAGACCCCCACCCTTCTACTGGCCTGGTCCACGTCAGGGCCATTCGTGACCGGAATGGCAGATCTAAGACCTCAAAAAGTAAGAGCTTTGATTCTGGTCGAAGCGTCGGGGCCGGGAAACATCATGGATCAGCCGTTGGATACTCCAGGAAGGCACCTGCGAACTAAATTCACGGTCCGCCCGGGACGCCTGAGTCCCGAAGATCTCACCGCTTTCGCCAATTTCCGGCGCATCAATGAAGACGTGGGAACAGACGGGGTTCCGGGTACAAACGATGCGGATGGCTCGGAGGAGAATGGCATCCTGGACCCTGGAGAAGACGCCAATGGGAACGGACTTCTCGATTTTCCAGCCGCCTTCTTCACCCGTGAGCCGAGCTTTCCACCTCCGCCTGCCAACATCCGAATGGCCAAAGGGTATACACCCACCATGCCGGGCATCACCAATGAGCGCGGCAATTACGCAGAGGCGGAACTGTGCGACCAGGACAAGAATGGGGTGATCTCGGAGATGGAACTCCTGGGGCCCAATGGCGACGGTTCTTATGCCTGTTGTGATACGGACAAAAACGGCAAGGTCACACGGGAGGAGATTCTGGCCTGCGGATCTAAACCTGAAATCCAAGAACCCGTTACCTTCCGCAATACCACCAAGGTCCTGTCGGTGGTCAGTGGCGTGGTTCCTCCCCAGCCGGAAGGCGACCAGTCAAATCAAATGACACCCCGAGAGATCGAGGCTGCCCGGGCCTACTATTCAGAATTTCCCTTTCCCCAGTACAACCTATCCTTTGTGGCCTTTGAGAGGATAGAAAACGGGCACAAATATTTCCGCCGCCAGGGAGTGGATTCCACCCTGTTTTATTTGAGGGACACGGTTCAATTTCCTTTCCCTCGCCGAAATCCACCCAACAATCCCGACTCCATCGAAAACGTTACCGAAGGAGTTTATTCCACCAGTTTGGGGTTCCGAATCGGAATCGGCCACGCCATGATGTGGGGGACAAACAGTGACGAGATTGCCCAACTGATCTACGACTGGATCGAGGCCAGAGTGATTCAGGAGAAACCCTTCCAACCGAAAGCCCGACAATAAGGAACGTAGGGGCGCACAGACGTGCGCCCTATAAGCCTTGGATAGTGCGGGGTTTTTGGGCGCACGTCTGTGCGCCCCTACAAGCCTTAATAAGTATCAAGTGGCGTTTTGAGGCCGTCTCGTAAGCCCACGGGCCATTTTAATGTCACCCCGCTGGGGCTCCGGAGCTAGAAGCTGAAGGCATACGTCAATTTGGCAATCAGGGCCCACTCCAGCATCTCACCTGTGGGAGATCTCTTCTCGTTGTAAACCAGGAAGAAGTCGCTCAGTGGCTTGTGAATGAAATTGTAGCGGATGTTGCTGCTGGTCTCCCGCTCATCGCGATTGTACTGAATCAAAGCATTCAGAAACATGTTGGGATTAAAAGAATAAATAATGCGGGCCGCCACCAGGTCCGTTTCAAAATCTCCCGAGGGTAGGCTGACATCATCGTGTTCCCAGGAGATCTCTGCCTGGAGCTGAGGTCTTCGGAAACTGGCTGTGATCTCGTAAGAGTTCTTATCTCCGTCGAAAAAACTTCCCGTCCCCACCTCGAAGCCACCGCTGAACAAACGGCTTTGATCGCTGGATAGAGAGAGCCTGTACTCATGGAAGGAATAGTCTCCCACAGGAATAATCTGATCGCTGCGGATGGGAAACGGTTCCGTCAAACGCTCAAAGATGGACTCGGCGCTCAACCAGATCTCAGCGCCGTTTCGAAAGGTGGTGGTAAAACGGCCCTCGATCGTTCGAGTCTCCAAAACATTATCCTGGTCGGTGATGTATTCGATGTTGATCGAGGGCTCGAACTCTCGTATGGAGGGAATGCGCTCCCTGGGCCTCGGTCGTAAGGAAAACTCCCCGGCACTTTTTCGAATCCCTTTGCGGGGGACGAACCCCACCTCAGGGTTGATGTTGTCCTGGATGGAAAGGTGGCTGGCCTGTAGAGTCAGAAACGTATCGGTCCAGTCGATCCTGAAGAACCCGGCCATATCTTTGTCGGGGATTTCCGGCGTGGTGGTCTTCACCAGGAAGGAAGAGATATTCAGATAGTCGAAAAACGTGAAATTGGCATCGGCTCCAAAGGTACGATTAAACCTTCCGTCCGTGTCCTGCTTGTTGATCAAGAGACCCCCGATCTCCGATCTGCCGAGGAGATTTCGGCGGACACGGAAGACTGAAAAGTTGGTGGAAGGAGTCTCCTCAAATTTATCCACCTGGAGGGAGAGAAGGCCGAGGGTGTATTGGCCTATTTTACCCGTCAGGCGGGCACCTCCCAGGATGGGGACCAGGTTTCCCCTCGAGATTCCGATGCGCCGGCTGAAAAAGGGAATCAAGTCTCGAAAATCCCTTCCAAATCCACCCGTGGTTCCCGGTCCAAACTGGAAGACGGTGGCATTCTCGAGAAAAAATTCCCGCTTTTCGGGAAAGAAGAGGCTGAATCGGGTCAGGTTGATCTGCTCGTCGTCGGCTTCCACCTGCGCGAAATCCGTGTTGACGGTCAAGTCCAGGGCCAGCTGCGAACCCAGTCCGTACTTGACGTCCAATCCGACCTCGGGAAGAAAGTCCACATCATCGTCCCGGCGGCGGGTCACCGGAGCACTGATATAGGGCTTCACATATAGATTTCGACCCGGCCGGATTCCGGTCAGACCCTCCAGTCTTCCGGCCCGGGACATCCGGTTAAATAAATAAGGGCGTTCAACCAGCGACCACATGTTGGTTTCGCCCTTGCGCCGGATCTTCCTTTGAAAATTGATCCCCCACACCTGTTGCTCCTCATTGCCAAAGCGCAGGGTCTTGAAGGGAATGGCTATTTCAGCCTGCCAGCCCCGTTCGGTGATCTTGGTCTGGGCATACCAGATGCCGTCCCACTCCCGATTGCGCTTGGCTCCATCGTCGCCGACCTGCATGTCCGCTCTGGCTCCTCTGGCGTTGACGTCAAACACGACCCCATTACGATCGTCATCGAAGGTATCCAGGGCAATGGTGAAGGTATCGCTCTCGCGGGGAGAAAAATCCCTGCGCATCTCGGTAACCACAATTCCCTTCTCTCCTGCAGAATCAAAGCAGTAAACACCCACGTAAAGATACTCATCATTGTAAAGAAGTCGCACCTCGGTGACTTCACTGGGTGATGCGCCGGTGCGGGGGTCCCTTTGGATAAAATCGCTGAAGGGTTGAGCCAGATCCCATTCCGGTTCGTCCAGTTCTCCGTCGATGAGAAGCTCGCTCTCGATTCGCTGAATGGTGGCTATCTTCTCCTGGTCACCATCGACCAAGTCCCGCTGCGAACCCAAAGCGAAGGTGGCCAATCCCCCCCACAAGATCACACCAAAAAGGAGATGCCTTCTCATCATGGATTTGAAACTTGAGATGATAGAGAGCAGTATACCGAGGAAAGTTGGGGACGTCTCCCCCACGAAAAAAAGGGCAGGGCTTTAAGGAGCCCTGCCCTTTTTGGTGCACCCTAGCGCGATTGTGCGAACCTAGAACTCAATCCTCAACGCGAACTGGATCTGACGGCTGGTGGTGCTGGTGCTGGTGATCTGACCGAAGCGACCATCTATTCTTCCGCTGCTGGTGAGAGTCGTTCGTCTGGGGGTCCCGAAGTTGGTTCGGTTCATAATATTGAAAAACTCCGCCCGGAATTGAAGCCGGGCCCCTTCAGTTAGAGGAAAGCGCTTGTGAATCGAGAAATCCAGCGTCGCTACTCCAGGACCGAAACCCGAGTTGCGCCCGACGTTGCCAAAATGACCCGGCTCTGGAGCCTCAAAGTTGTCACCCGCGGTCCTTCCGTACCAGGCTTCAGGCTCCCCGGTTTGGGCGGGGTTGTTAGTTCCGCCTGGCGCCAGCTGCACCCGTACATCAGAGCAGAATGGGCAGACCACGCGCTGAGCTCCCACGAAGCTTTGCGGCGCACCGTCGGCCAGACTGACAATGCCGGCGATGGACCACCCTCCAATTAGTTGGCCCGCAACACCCGTGGCACCTGCACCAAAGGGCAATTCATATACCCAGTTGGCGCTGAACACGTGTGGTACGTTGTAGGCGGACGGTCCTTGGTCAGCCCTGTGATCCAGCCAGTTGGTGGCACGATACCCCTCGTTACTCACGTCGGTGGGACTGCTCTGAGTCGTGGACGACTGATCGATCGACTTCGAGAACTGGTAGGAAAGCTGGTAGGATAAACCGGAACTGAACCTCTTTCTGAGCCCCACTTTCAGCGCGTGGTACCAGGAATTCGCATCCCATCTTCGGTCTTTCATTTGTAGAAAATTGGAATTCGCTCTCTGGGCTATACACTGGCCTCTGGAGATGCTATCGCACTCGTAAAACCACTCCCCATCGGCAAAGGTTGCAGTCGGTCGATTGTGGTCGGCGAGCCGAGTGCCATGGACTCCATGGGAACCGCTATAGCCCACCGTCAGGGCGGTGCCGGAGATGATCTCTGACTGAAGGGTCAGGCTCCACTGGATCATGTAAGGCTGGTTGGGATCGCTGACAGGATCGTTATTGGGAAAGAGTACGCCGGGGTGAGTACCGTCCAGTTCTGCTAACCCGTTGGGGAAGGTGTCCACGTAAATGCCGTTACAACCCACGAAATTGGTCACCTCAGTCCCGCAAAGTTCCTCAGTATGTTTGTCGTCCTCCATGCCCATTCGAAGGGCGAAAGGGGTACTGCGAAAGACTGAAGAGAGGTAAGCCCACTGAAGGATCTGCTGGTGAAACAGGGCGGCTCCACCACGAACCGAGAACTTTCCACTGCTCGTGGGATCCCAGGCAAAACCGAAGCGGGGCGAAAAGTTTTTCAAAGATGGATTGGCAAAGTAGGGATTGCCTGTGACGACCGTGGGCTGCAAAGGACCTGGCAGCCCGGCTACGGGGTTATTATCCTGCAGATTGCTCAGCCGCCCGTTCACCTCGATGGGGCTGGTGATAAACTCGTAGCGCAGTCCCAGATTGAAGGTCAGGTTGGGCCGAAACTGGAAATCATCCTGAATATAAAACCCGATCAGGTTCTGGCGCAGGCCGGCACTCATCTTGGTGCGATCGTTAAGGTCCCCAAAATGGATCGATGAACTGGAAAATTTCGCCTGCATTAACTCTGCAGGGCTATCGTAAATATAACTCCCCGCCATGCGCGCAGTACCCATCTGGTTGAATTGAAACCGGGTCCAATTGCCCCCCATCTTCAGGGAATGGCGTCCCTGCGTCCAGATCAGATTGTCCGCGGTCTGAAACGTATTCAGAATTTTTAATCCCGGGACGCCGTTGTTCTTGCCGAAATTACTGATTCCACCACGGCCGCTTATCTCTCCCATTCCGCCATTAAAGGGAGTCTGGTCAAAGTCCTCGCGGGGTACAAACCAACGGGATTCAGGGATTTCAAAGCCGGGTGTGTCAATCTCATCCCTCAAGCCCTTCGAGCGGGTGAAGCCGAAGCGGACTTCATTGAGCAGCCCGCTGGAGAAGATATGCCTCTCTTCGAGGGTCACATACTGGTTACGGGTGTTCGAAACAGTCGTATATACCACAGCCTCCGGAATAACCTGGTGGTCCGCATCATCGAAAGTGTAGCGAGCAAAGAAATCATCACTCTCTGAGAGCTTTTGATCGACCTTGATCACGAAATAATCTTCATTTGTAGGCTGCGGATTGCTGAATAAAATCCGGCCGATTCCGGTCTCAAGCTCTCCTTGATCTGGAGGTAAATTGGGAAGCGGCATAAGATCTATATAAGGTTGTATTCGATCGGGAATCTGTGTGAAGCACCGCCCATCAGACTGCAGTGTAAAACCGGATTCGCAGTCTCCATCGTCTGCGGGAATAAAGCCTTGGCGCATCGCTTCATTGGGGAAGCTCTCAATATCGCTGGTGGTCAAGCGCTCCCGCAGTCCCTCGTAGCTGCCAAAAAAGAAGGTACTATCTTTGACAATGGGGCCTCCCAGAGTGAAGCCGAACTGGTTTCGGATAAAGGGGGGAACCTTGCTTCGCTCCAAAGGATCGACTGGGTCCCGGTCAAAGAAATTGCGCGCATCCAGGGCACTGTTGCGGTGATATTCGAACAGGCTGCCGTGAAGTTCATTGGTTCCCGATTTGGTGACGGCGGTGATCACTCCACCGGTAAAGCGCCCATACTCGGCCGTGTAGGCGCTGGTCAGGATCTTAAATTCGCGTATCGTGTCCACTCCCAGCATCACGCCTGCCGCCGATCCCGGCGTCGTCCCATGTTGATTCTTGATATCGATTCCATCTAAAAGCACGGCGTTGTCATGGGGCAGGGCTCCGCCAATGATTATCTTGACTCCCTGATTCCCGACTATGCGCCGGGTGGCGTTCCGGGGGATTATAACGCCCTCCTGAAGGGCAGCCAGCTCGCTCCAGTCACGCCCATTGAGGGGCAGGTCGGCGATTTGTTGGCGGTCCACAAGGGCTGCCACCGTCCCTGTGGTGGTCTCAACCAGAGCCACTTCTGCAGACACCACCACCTGCTCGCTGATCTC
>JAZFTY010000149.1:0-7680 GCA_036446935.1 Acidobacteriota bacterium
GTCAGTACACCAACCTTCTGGGAGAAAGCCTTGAATCCGTCTTCGTGAAGGCCTCCGGGTACGATCTCTCCGTGATCGAGCCTCAGGGTCATCCGGCCCTGGATCTGGAATACCTGAAACGACTGCGAGAGTTGACGGACCTTTCCGATGAGGCCATGGTCCGGGAGATCCGAACTCATCTTTTGGATTGTGAGTCTCCGACCCCCTCGATTGAAACTCTGGTCCACGCCTTCATTGCCAAGAAATTCATGGATCACACCCATGCCGATGCCATCCTGGCTCTCACCAATCAAGTGGACGGCCACAAGGTGGTGAAAGAAGCCCTGGGAGAGGATGTCATTGTTCTGGATTACGTGAAGCCCGGGTTCCAGCTGGCCCAGGCCACGGCGGCAGCGATGGAAGCCCATCCCGGGAAGCGGGCCATGGTGTGGATGCGACATGGATTGCTCACCTGGGGGGATACGGCACAGGAGTCTTACCAGAGCACCATCGAGCTGGTGAGTCAGGCGGAAGAATATGTGGCCCAACAGGTATCCAACTCTCTAAAGGTGACCGTCTCCACATCGCTGAAGAAGGCCGAGCAAAGGTGGGTTCAGGTGGCCCCTCTTCTGAGGGGGCTACTGGCTGAGCACAACGAAGTCGATCAAACCTACCGACGCATGATCTTAAGGCCTTTGATCAGCAAGGCGACTCTCGATTTCGTGGATTCGGACCGGGGCAGGGAACTGGCCTTGAGCCCGCCTCTTACTTCCGATCATCTGATTCGAACCAAAGCCCTTCCTGTGTGGATTGACTCACCCGCCTACGATGAGCCCTCCCAGTTGCGAGATCAGATAGCCGGTGCCATCCAGGAGTATCGCACCTCCTACCAGAATTATCTGGATCGAAACCGGGCACAGTCGGAAACCGTCTCCACTCGCTTTGATTCCGCTCCTCGGGTCATTTTAATGCCGGGTCTGGGTGCGGCCTGCTCCGGCATGGATGTTTTTGCCGCTAATGTCTGTCGCGATATCACGGCTCAAACCCTCGAGGTGAAGGCCAGAATCGGAGCTATGGGCGATTATGAAAGCCTGAGCGAAAGCGAGTGTTTCGCCCTGGAGTACCATACCCTGCAGCACAAGAAACTGGAGGGAAGTGAGCTTCCTTTGAGCCGGCAGGTTGCGGTGGTGACTGGGGCTGCAGGGGCCATCGGTTCCGGACTCAGCCGGGTCTTTTTGGAGCAGGGCTGTCACCTGGCCGTGACCGATTTGCCCGGTAAGAGGCTGGATGATCTGGTGAAGGAACTGCAATCCCGATTCGGCGAGCGGGTCATGGGAGTATCCCTGGACGTCACCGATTCCAGCTCGATCGCGGAAGGCTTCGCCAGCATAATTTCAAACTGGGGAGGACTGGATCTGGTCCTGGTGAATGCGGGCGTGGCTCTGGTTTCTTCGTTGGAAGAGATGGATGTGGAGGATTTTCGAAGAGTGGCCCGGGTGAACGTGGACGGGACCCTCCTGATGCTGGCCGCGGCGGGAAAGCATTTTAGGGCTCAGGGAACGGGTGGAGATATAGTGGTCATCTCCAGCAAGAACGTCTTTGCGCCAGGAGCTCAATTCGGGGCCTACAGTGCCACCAAGGCCGCCGCTCACCAGCTGGCACGAATTGCCAGCCTGGAATTGGCGGAGATCGATGTAAGAGTCAATATGGTTTCGCCCGACGCGGTGTTCTCGGAAGGAGAACGCAAATCCGGTTTGTGGGCGGAGGTGGGACCCGATCGCATGCGCAGCCGGGGATTGGATGAAAAGGGACTGGAAGACTATTATCAGAACCGCAATTTGCTCAAAGCCAAAGTTACAGCGGAACACGTGGCCAAGGCTGCCCTCTTTTTCTGCACTCGCCAAACCCCCACCACGGGGGCCACGATCCCGGTGGATGGGGGACTGCCGGAGGCTACGCCTCGGTGACCGCTGACGGCGGTCAGCGGAAATTTTAAATCTCAAATCACAAATCCCAAACAAATCCCAAATTCTAAATTCCAAGTTCAAAACCTCTGAGAGTGTGGCTTCACGGACTGTTTTACACTGAGTTTGTTTGTTATTTGGAACTTGGGATTTGTGATTTAGGATTTGGGATTTGTTTGTGATCCCAGATTCAAAACTGGAACCTGACACCTGTGAACGTGCGCAAAACGTGCTCTTCTGTCTCCTCTCTCCCTTATAATTTCGGGCGATGATTGCTCATCTAAAGGGCGAGCTGACGGAGAAAGCGGCGGATCGTGTGGTGGTGGATGTGGGGGGTGTGGGCTATGAAGTTTTGATTCCTTATTCCACCTATTACGAGTTGGGAGAGGCCGGAGACACTGTCAGTCTGCATATCTATACTCATGTGAAGGAAGATGCCTTCAGCCTCTATGGCTTTTCTACAAGCAAGGAGAAAAGGCTCTTCACGCAACTGATTCAGATCTCGGGAATTGGTCCCAAGCTGGGGGTGGCAATTCTTTCAGGACTGCCCGTAGGTGAATTTGTTGAGGCGGTGACCGACGAGAATGTGGTCAAGCTGAATGAGATCCCGGGCGTGGGAAAGAAGACCGCCGAACGCCTTGTCCTGGAATTGAAAGACAAGGTTATGGGATGGTTTCCCCAGCTCGAAGAAGCCCCGGCGGGGACGGCTTCCGGTGCTGTTCAGGGTGACGTGGTGTCGGCTCTGGTCAATCTGGGCTATTCTAAGCATACTGCTGACAGGGCAGTCGCCAGGGCGCGGCAGGAAGTGGAGGCGGACTCCTTTGAGGCACTTTTGAGGGAGTCGCTAAGAAAAGCCCGGAAGTAGCACTTAAAGGAATAGAGACCTAAATGGAGACCGAAGAGCGCATCATGGATCCCTCCCATCGGGAGGACGAGGTCACTTTTGAGAACAGCCTGAGGCCTCGACTTCTGTGCGATTTCATCGGCCAGCAAAAGCTCAAGGACAGCATCAAGGTCTCTGTGGAGGCAGCTAAACAACGGCGCGAAGCCCTCGATCATGTTTTGCTTTTCGGCCCTCCTGGACTGGGAAAAACCACCCTTGCCCACATCATCTCCAATGAACTGAATGTGAATTTTCGCTCCACCTCGGGGCCGGCCATTGAGAAGCGGGGGGATCTGGCGGCCATTTTAACCAACTTGGAAGAACATGACGTCCTTTTTATCGATGAGATCCATCGCCTCCATCCTTCTATCGAAGAGATCCTCTATCCGGCCATGGAGGATTTCCAGATTGACATCATGATCGGTGAGGGTCCCGGAGCTCGTTCCATCAAGATTGATATTCCCCAATTTACGTTGGTGGGAGCCACCACACGAACGGGATTGTTGACCTCCCCACTGCGAGGCCGGTTTGGCATTGTTCAGCGCTTGGATTTTTACAAGCTGGAAAGTCTGTCCACCATCGTCCGCCGCTCGGCGGAGATTTTGAAGGTGACGATCGACGAGAAGAGCACCTCGGAGGTGGCCCGGCGGAGCCGGGGGACACCCCGAGTGGCCAATCGGCTCTTAAGGCGCGTTCGCGACTATGCACAGGTCCGAGCGGGGGGCAGCATCAATCATGAAGTGGCCTGCCAGGGACTGGATCTGGCCAATGTGGATCGCTTTGGCTTTGATGAGATCGATCGAAAGCTTTTGCTGACCATCATTGAAAAGTTCGGAGGAGGTCCCGTGGGCGTCAACACCATATCGGCAGCCATCAGTGAGGAGAAGGACGCCATTGAGGAGATCTACGAACCTTACTTGATTCAGATTGGATTCCTCAACCGCACGCCGCGCGGTCGTATGGTGACTCCTCGGGCCTACGACCATTTTGGCCTGAAGCCTCAGACTCCATCCCCGTCTGAGCCCCAGAAGGACTTGTTTTCCTAAAGATGTGTAGGGGCGCACAGATGTGCGCCCTATTTATTCTCCTGGAAAATCGACCTGTGCAGCTTCCTGGAGATATTGGGCAGACACCCGCTCGGTGATCAACTTTTCCTGCTGTAGTCGGGCCACGGAAGCTTCCACGCAGGATTGGTACCTGCTGCGACTGAATCTCTCCCCGGGTTTCAAGAGACCAAGTCGCTGCCAGGCCTGGTCCACATCTTCCCGTTGGTCCAGATATCGGTTCAGGTTCATGTCGACAAAGACTCCTCGCCCATCCAGGGGTTCCAGACTCTGGCCGTCAAAAGCGGCAAAGCTGGTCCAGCTGTCTCCGTTGTTTCCCCGACTGGGGGGATGAGGATAGTAGAGGCCCAGGGGACAGGCCACTTCGGGTAGGGCGATGGCCGGGTTTTCGTTTACCCCATCACCATCGACATCACCCAGCTCCAGCCAGTCGGTTTTCGTGGCAGGGGGTGCGATGTCCTTTTCTACCCAATCGTCGAGAAGATCGATGAGTCCGTCCATCAGTCCTGACAGGTCCAGGAGGACAGTATCTCCATCCTTTCCGACCCCTTCAGTGGCAAGCTCCTGTTCTGAAAAATACCCCTGATCAAAGTGACTCACTCCGCGTATCTCATACATGCGCAGCTTGTCTCCCAGGCCTTTGTCCTGGAGGATCTTGGCGGTCATTCTCTGGTTGACGAGGTAAACGTGAGAGAGCCACTTGGGCACACCCGGCCGAGGGTTTCGCCCGCGCATGAACAATTGATGGGGGATTTCGATGGTCTTGACAAATCTCTGCCGCTCTTTCTCGGTGACAAACAGAATGTCTTTGCCGTCTTCCTCCAAAACAGGGAGATACCGTCCACCTGCAGAATCGCTGTGTAGGAACCCATCGATGATCGGTTCACCGTTTTCATCGAGGTTCTCTCCTGCTTTATAGTTGATCAGCCTGCCCGTCATTCCTCCTGCTGAGTGACCGAACCAATAGGTTCGAGATGGCCTCTCCCCCAGGCGCTCCCTCAAAAGATGCTCGGCCAACTGGACCAAGTCCAAAATGAACCCGGTGTGAGTATTGAGATTCCATCCTTCCAGGATGTCCCCATCATCCAGGATCACCGCATAGTCTCCCCTACTGCTGGCGTTGCGTCTTGTCTTGGCGATGGCATAACCCTTATCCAGCATCAGTCGCTCGTTCTTGCTGATATCGCCCAGAGGTTGTGAGGGATCCAGGAGCTCATTCCAGGGTCTTAGGGTTCCTTCTCGAAAGGATCCGCCGGAGCCGTGGACGGTGACGAATAGTTTCCTGTTCCAGGCCCTGCCGTCTTCCGGGTAAATAAGGGTCATACCGGTGCCCTTGGAAGCCTCGTACCTCATGGTTCCATGGAAATGTGGACCCACATTACCTCCCTGAGTAAAGACGAACTCTGGTGCAGAAACGAACTGGGGCATGGGGAGGTCTTGCTTGACCGCCCACCCTTCAACCGTCCCGCTGACTCCAACGTCCAGGCGACGATAGCGGTGACCCGAATCGGAAATGACGACCTCCTGGATGAGGACATCTTCCTGGCCGATGAGTTTTCCCTCTACTTCTTTTGCCGGAGCCCTGAACTCTGTCCCGGAGGAGGAAACGGGTTGGCTCACCGAAGTGGCCTGGCCCCAAAGCGGAGGGGCGGAGCTCATCAAAAGAGCCAGAGTGTGAGAAAGAATGAAGATTAGAGTGAGTGGATTCCGTTTCATGGGTATAAAATCTCCAACTCCGGAAGTTAGGCAACTATTCCGGGGACGTTTCCTCCTGGGGTGGTGCCGGAGGTTTGGTCAAAAAGACACCGAGTCGCATCATGACCAGACGACCCCCGTCCAGCTTGAAGCGCGGCTGAAGGAAGCTGCTTGTGATGTCAAAGGGAATCACGATCCTGTTGTATGAGTCGGTAAAGATACGGCCAAAAAGGCCGGCGGCGGGACCCGTGAGCCGTTGGCTGACTTCCGGAGTGAAGGCCGCGGTTGACTCGAAGTCGAGTTCGCCGTTGAGGCTGATCCCTCCCACCGCGCTCATGGTTAACTCCGGTGTTCGGATGATCAGATCCTTGGTGCGGACCCAGCCGTCGGCGATCTGAAAGGTGGCAGACAACTCTTCCAGGGTGGTGTCCTTCTCGGCGAAGGGTAATCCCATCAGGCTATTGATGGTGGCCACCTCCCTTCCCAGGTTCAGTAGACCCAGAAGCCCTTCGGTGAGCCGAAGGGTTCCCTGACCTCTGGCGGTTTCGAAGATTCTGTTTCGTTCGGCGCCGGTCGTCTCCAGCTGGAGGGAGACCTGCAAATTCCCGAACAGTCTGTCCTTGGACTGGGTGTTGGCGGAGAGCAGTTGATTGACATCGACCTGCTCCAGCTGAACGCTAAAGGAAGCAGATGGCTCGGACTGGGAGAGATCAATCTGTAATCGACCACTGCCGGTACCCCCATGTAGACCAAAGTTTAGGGGCTCACAGAGCAGCTGTGAGTTGGCAATGCGAGCTGTTGCTTCAAAGGGCTCAAGGATCAGCGTCCCGTGTTGAATTTTTTTGAATTTCAACTGTCCGCTCCCCGTCATCTTGGTGAACCAGGTCCCTCCCTGGCCGGCTTGTCCTTCCCCTTGCTTTTCCCTTTGGGAAGGCTTTTGGGAAAACTCAATTAAGCTTTCCAGTGCCGAGACATCAAGATAGTCTCCGCCGAACTCAAACTCGACTCTTGGAGCCTCGAAGTCGTTTACCTTGGCGTAGCCTTCAATCGTTCCTTCCCCGATCGCTATCTTCAGGTTCTTTAACTCAGCCTGATGGGGGTCGAATTCAAGATCGGCCTCCTGGATGGTGAAAGGTCGAGTAAAACCCTGGGGTTGCAAAGAGGCATCTTCAAGATGGACCTTACCGCTTACCCTGAGCGGAGTCTCGTTGGTTCGCGAGACCTTCCAGTCGAAGTTCATCCGGCCGCTCAAAGGGGTGATCTGGGGGACCCAATCCTGAAGAGTAGCTCTCAACGATTCCAGATTGGCCTCCAGTTGTCCCTCGGCGGAAAAGGGAGTTTCAGCGAAGGACTCGAGGTTGAGCGGTCCAATCAAACCCTTGGCTGCCAGGCGGGTGTCCCCTTGGAAAGAGGCACGGATCTGGAAGGGAAATCGCTGTTGGGTGCTGATATCGGAGAAAGTGAGGTTGATGCCTTCCAGGCGAATCGGTTGGTGCCCGCTGCGCTCCACAACCACCGTGCCCTCATTGAGCACCCAGTTTTGCACCGGTGTTTCAATGGGCGCACTGCCTGAAGTCTCCTCCTGCTCAGTTTCATTTCCGGATCCGGCGGTTTGACCCAGCCGGGTGATGTTCCACTGGCCAGAGGAATCCTCACGAAGGTAAATGGTGGGCCTTTCCACCTGGAACTCGCTCACCACCGGGTCGCCAGTCAGAAGCGACAAGAGAGTGACCTGGATGCCTATGGCCTGGGCGCTCAAGATGTACTCCCCTTCGAAATCGGCACTCTCGGCCACCCGGACTTCGTTGAGGGTTAGACTCAACGGAACCCATTCCAGGTCCACATCGGCGGCCTCGACCGGTCTTCCCAGGGTCTGACTGAGACGGTCGACGATATACCCGCGGTATCGATTGGGATCCAGGTTGAGCAGGAAAATACTAACGCTCACCAACACCAGGACAATGATGGCGGCCAGAACGAGCAGCGATTTACGTGCCAGGTTGGTCATCGGTTTGTGCCCAAGCTTTGTGGTGAAGCCGGCCTGGAGGTTGAATTATTCTGCAGCACCCGCGCTTTTGAGGAACTCAACAACGTC
>JAZFTY010000150.1:0-10035 GCA_036446935.1 Acidobacteriota bacterium
AACGATTCTGATATCCACCCACATTCTACGGGAAGTGGATGTCATTGCCGACCGCGTTCTGTTCATTCACGACGGGCGGTTGATCTTCGATGGCACCCCCGAGGAGCTCAGAGAAAATGACTCACTGGAAGAACCCTTTTACCGAATGACCGATTATGGTCGACCTCCTGCCCATCCGCCAGGCAAGGAACATTCTGCTGTTGAATCAGGAGGAGAGGGATGATGTCTTACAGCATAAACACTGGATTTATTCGTGCTCTGGTAAAGCGAGACCTATGGAAATATTTCACCAGTCCTACCGGCTACGTCTTTATCACACTTTTTATTCTCCTCAGTGCGGCCGCGGCTTTCTGGCAAAATCGCTTCTTTCTGAACAACTTGGCCAACCTGGACCAATTGAATCAATTGTTTCCTTATCTTTTGGTTTTCTTTATTCCGGCCCTGACCATGTCCGTATGGGCCGAAGAAAGAAAGCAGGGAACGGATGAGCTTCTCTTAACTCTTCCCGCCACCAGCCTGGAAGTGGTTTTAGGCAAGTATGTGGCCGCGCTGGGAATCTATACCGCTTCGCTGCTTCTCTCTTTGAGCCATGTACTGGTTTTGTTCTGGCTGGGAAGTCCGGATCTGGGTCTGATGTTCAGCAATTATCTGGGTTATTGGCTGATGGGTTCGGCCATGATTGCCTTAGGAATGCTGGCCTCTCTCTTGACCTCCAATGCAACCATTGCATTCGTCCTGGGAGCGGCTCTTTGTTCTCTTTTTGCCTTCGGCGACTCAGCTGCTGCCTTGAGTCCAACCTTGGGTGGATTACTGGGCTCTGTGGGCGTTCTCGATTCCTTCAATGATTTTGCTCGAGGGGTTGTAAGTTTTTCAGGTCTTCTCTATTTCTTCTCCCTGACCGCCCTGATCCTCTATTTCAATGTTCTACTGGTGGGGAAACGACACTGGCCCCGTCAAGCCGATGGATATCCGATGTGGGCACACCATCTGGTCCGGACAATGGCGCTCATCATTGCGGTCATCAGCATCAATGCCGTCCTGGGGAGAACAAGTATTCGGCTGGATGTCACGGCCGAGCGGCTCCATTCGCTCAGCGATGCGACCCGCAATTTGCTCCGGGAGCTGCCCACGGACCGGACTGTATTTATCCAGGCTTATGTCAGCCCGGACATACCGGAACAATTCGTACAAACCCGTGAAAATTTGCTGGGCGCTCTCAATGAAGTGGATTCCCTCGGTGGATCCAGAGTCCAGGTGCTGATTGAGGACACCGAGCCCTTTACGCAATCAGCGCGCGATGCCCGAGAAAAGTTCGGCATCGTCCCCAGGTCAGTACCGAATCTGTCAAGCGCGCAAGCCGGCTCCTCGGCGGTCTTCCTGGGAGTCGCCTTCACCTCGGGTGCTCAGGAACATGTGATCCCCTTTGTAGACCGGGGATTGTCCGTAGAATATGAAATTACTCGAAGTATTCGTGTGGTTGCCCAAACAGATCGTAAAAAGATTGGAGTGCTCAGCACAGAAGCCAAACTCTTTGGTGGATTTGATTTTCAGACCATGCAGAGCGCCATGGGATGGTCCATCGTGGAGGAATTGAAGAAGCAATATGAGGTCGTCCAGGTTTCCTCCTCAGGTCCCATTCCTGAGGACCTTGATGGTCTGCTCGTGGCTCTGCCCTCATCCTTGCCTCAAGAAGAGATGGATGGTCTACTCGCCTACATTCAGGAAGGGAATCCCACCCTTCTGTTGATCGATCCCTTACCCGTGATCAACATAGCCCTTGCGCCTTCAGAGAGAAGCGGTGCCAACATGAATCCGTTCATGCAACAGCAGGCCGCCCCTCCCCCGGAAAAGGGAGATATTCAGCGGTTTATGTCCGAGATCGGAGTCAGTTGGAATTCTGCCAGTATCATTTGGGATACCTACAATCCTCATCCCGAGCTTGCCCAGCTGCCGCCTGAAGTGGTTTTCGTGGGTAAGGGAAATGAAAACGAAGAAACGTTCAATGAGCAGCATCAAGGCAGCGCCGGACTGCAGGAACTGGTCCTGCTCTATCCCGGACAAATGGAACAGGCGGCTGGAAGCGATTATGAATTTCAGCCTTTGCTGAAATCCGGGTATGTGTCCGGGCAGGCCAGTTATTTTCAAATGGTGCAGCGAAGCTTTCTGGGAGCCCAGATCAATCCGAATCTTCCTCACCGGCCCGATTCCCGGGACTACGTTTTAGCCGCCCACATTCGAGGAACCATCGAGAGCACGGACCCCGAGGCCGCTGACCAGGAAGAAGAGGGCGGTTCCGAAGACTCCAGTGCAGGGGAAAGCGATGAAACTCCTCCCTCACCCAAATCTCTGGACGTTCTGGTCATCGCCGATCTGGACTTTATCTCCGAGCAATTCTTTCAGATCCGAGCAGGCGGACTGGAGAATCTCAATTTCGACAACATCACCTTCTTTCTCAACTGTATCGATGTCCTGGTCCGAGATGAATCCTTTATCACCTTGCGCCGCAAGCGCGTTCGACACCGAACCCTGGAACGGGTTGAGGACCAGACTCGGAACTTCATCGAGGCGAGGGTGAAAGAGGAAGAAGAGGCTGAAGCGGAGGCTGAAAGGGCTATGGACCAAGCCCAGCAAAGGCTGGATGAAAGGGTCGAGGAAGTGCGGCAACGAACTGATCTGGACATTCAGACCAAGCAGATTATGGCTCAAAATATTCAGGAAGTGGAAAGCCGCCGATTTGAGGTCTTAAAAACCAACATCGAGGCCGAAAAAGAGTCCAAAATAAACCGCAGCAAGGAGAATGTCGAAGAGCAGATCCGGAGCATTCAGACCAACATCAAGACGTTTGCGGTTTTGCTGCCTCCCATTCCCGTCTTTGCTCTGGGGGTACTGATTTTTGTGCGCCGGCGGCGGCGGGAAAGGGAAGGCGCAGCAGCCGCCCGCAGACTAAGGACATCCGTATGAGCGAAACACGAAGAACAATGACTTACGCCGGTGCGGCTCTGTTGCTGCTGACACTGGCCTTTTTGACAGCACCGCGTCATATCACTCCTGACGCCTTCCTGGATCGGGGCGAGGCCTTTTTTCCTGAGTTTACGGATCCCAATGTCGCCACCACCCTTGAGGTCATTGAATTTGACGAAGAGACGGCCGCCGCCCGCCCCTTTAAGGTGACCTTCAATGAGAACAAATGGACCATACCCTCGCACCACGACTATCCCGCCGATGGAAAGGAGAGGTTGGCCAAGACGGCTGCCGGGGTCATCGGCATCAAGAAAGATGATTTTCGATCCAACAACGTTGCCGACCACGAGGCCTTCAGCGTGCTGGATCCCCTGGATCAAACCATGACCACGCTCAAGGGTCGGGGGAAACGGGTCACCATTAAGGGAGAAAGCGGCCAGATACTGGCAGACTTGATCATCGGCAACAAGCTGGAGGGCAGAGCCAACCTACGATTCGTCAGACTTCCCGATCAGAAGAGAGTCTACGTGTCCCGTATCGACATCGACATCTCTACCAAGTTCGAGGACTGGATCGACCGTGCTTTGCTGCAGGTCAACCAGAGTGACATTGAACAGATGACCTTGAAGGATTACTCGATTAACGAGCGGACCGGAACCATCAACCAACGCGATGTGGTCATCCTGGATAGGGACCAGGACAGCTGGAAAGCCAATCGAATGTCTTCCACCCAGGAAGTGGACTCCACCAAATTCGATGCTCTGTTAAAGGCGATTGAGGAACTCTCCATCGTCGGAGTGCGGCCAAAGCCGGCGGGTCTTTCTCAGAACCTGAGTCGCGCTGAGGGTGGAGAAGGGATTTCCCAGGCAGATCTTCTTTCTCTACAGAGCAAAGGGTACTACTTCACACGAGACTCGAATCTGGTCTCCAATGAAGGGGAGCTCGAGATACGCAGCAGCCAGGGAGTCGTTTATACCTTACGCTTCGGCGAGATCCTCTATGGCACCGGTGATTCCGTTACAGCCGGAACCGATACAAGCAACGAGGATGATCAGGAGCAAGGTCCTGGCGAGAACCGATACCTCTTTATTACGGCATCGTTTGACCCCAACAGGTTTCCCGAGCCCGCTCAAACGAATGACACGGATTTCCTGAATAAGCCCGAAGACGATTGGACCGATACCGATCGAAAGAATAAGGAGCTCAAGGACAACCACGACGAATGGCTACGGAAGGTGGAAGAAGGCCGGGAACTCTCCGATCGGCTGAATACCCGCTTTGCCGATTGGTACTATGTCATCTCTTCAAGCAGTTTTGACAAGGTGCACCTGAAGCGAAGCGACCTGATAAAGACGAAAGAAGGCTAGAAAAGATTCCTGAGACTGAACAGGAGAAAAGCCCGAAAAGCACAGACCTGAACGAGACAGGTGTGGTCCTTGCCGGGGAAGTTCTTCCCACTTCCCTTCCCATCATGCCCATCAGACCTCGTCCTCTTTTTCCAGGCATTCATATTCCCTTGGCGGTCCGAGAAAATCAAACCCGGGTCGTGGAGTGGGCAATGGAATCGGGCGCCAGGACACTGGGACTGGTGCTGGTCAGAGATGTGGAAAAGGAGGACAGCCCCGAGAATCTCTACCCTGTAGGTGTAGCTGGCAAGATCCTCGAGGCGATTCAGGAGGAGGAGGGCAATGCTCATATTCTGATTAGTTGTCTGGAGCGCTTCTCCATAAAGGAAGTTAAAGAAACACCCGAGGGACTCTTCGCAAGGGTGGAATATCACCATGCCCCTGAGCTCTCCGCGAACCAGGAACTGAAAGCCTACTCCATAGCCATCATTTCCACTCTCAAGGAATTGGTCAGCCTCAATCCTCTCCAATCTGAAGTCATCAAGCTGTTCCTCAGTCGCTCTTCATTGGATGATCCCGGGAAACTTGCAGACTTTGCTGCAAGTTTAACCACGGCCGACGGTGAAGAGCTTCAGGGCATTCTAGAGGCCTTTGACGTTCGCCTGCGCATTGATCGCACCCTGGTGTTGCTCAAGAAGGAGCTGGAAGTTTTCAAACTCCAGCAGAAAATCACCCAGCAAGTTGAAGACAAGATGACCTCACAGCAGCGAGAATTCTTCCTCAAAGAGCAACTCAAAGCCATCAAGCAGGAACTGGGACTTGAAAAAGAAGGAAAGACTACAGAAACCGAAAAATTTCAGAGACGGCTGGTCGATTTAAGCCTGAACCCGGAAGCCCAGCAAGCCGTCGATGAGGAACTGGAAAAATTCCAGGTGCTGGAGCCACTGTCTCCTGAGTATGCGGTCACTCGAAATTATCTGGATTGGCTGACCATTTTACCGTGGGGAAAACAAAGTCAGGACAACTACGATTTGAAGAGGGCCAGAGAGATCCTCGATCGTGACCACTATGGACTGGAAGACGTGAAGACTCGACTTCTGGAGTTTCTGGCAGTGGGGAAAATAAAAGGGGATATCTCCGGCTCCATCCTCTGTCTGGTCGGCCCCCCGGGTGTCGGCAAGACCTCGGTGGGAATGAGTATGGCCGAGGCACTGGGCCGCAAGTTTTTTCGCTTTTCCCTAGGGGGAATGAGAGACGAAGCAGAGATTAAAGGACACCGCCGAACCTATATCGGTGCCATGCCCGGAAAATTCATCCAAGCCATGAAGACTGTGGGCACCTCTAATCCGGTCATTATGCTCGATGAAATTGATAAAGTCGGGGCATCCTTCCATGGCGATCCTGCCTCGGCATTGCTCGAGGTCCTGGATCCCGAACAAAACTCGTCCTTTCGCGATCACTATCTGGATGTTCCCTTTGACCTTTCCAATGTACTTTTCGTCACCACCGCCAACCAACTGGACACCGTTCCGGGTCCCTTGATTGATCGCATGGAGGTCATTCGCTTGTCCGGATATATCCTGGAAGAAAAGATGGAGATTGCCCGTCGCTATCTGATTCCCAAAGCTCTCAAGAACCACGGTTTGAAGAAACAACAGGTGAGCATACGAAAAGATGCTCTCCTATCCATTATCGATGGCTACGCTCGAGAGGCGGGAGTTCGTGCTTTGGAAAAGAGGATCAAGAAAATCATGAGAAGGGCCGCAGTGAAGTTTGCAGAGAATTCCACCGGGAAGTTTGTTGTCACTAAAAGCGACGTGGAAACGCATCTTGGGAAGCCGATTTTTACCCAGGAGGAACTTCTCGAGGCTCAGCCGGGAATCGTGACGGGTCTTGCCTGGACCAACCTGGGCGGCGTGACCCTCCAAATTGAAGCAACGGCCGTGGCCACTCAACGAAAGGGATTTAAGCAAACCGGTCAACTCGGTAATGTAATGGTGGAGAGCTCAGAAATCGCCTATTCCTACGTCATGGCTCACCTGGAAGAATACGGGGCGAAACCAGACTTTTTTGACCAACATTTCGTCCATCTTCACGTCCCCGCCGGTGCCACACCAAAGGACGGTCCTTCGGCAGGAATCACCATGGCGGCCTCCCTCGTTTCCATGATTTCCCAGAAGAAGGTGAAGAAGAAATTGGGCATGACCGGAGAGTTAACGCTGACCGGTAGAGTGCTGCCCATTGGCGGAGTGAAGGAAAAGGTCATTGCCGCCCGACGGGTGGGGTTGAATACGCTCATCTTTCCGGAAGCAAATGAGAAGGATGTCGACGAACTTCCCGACTATTTGCGCAAGGGTTTAACCTTTCACTTTGCGCGCAACTTTGGGGACGTCTACCGATGGGCTTTTAAGAAATAGCAGGCCTCATTTTCCACTTTTTCTACCTTTCAACTCCTTATCCATCAAGATTGATTACCGGCTCGTTTTATGCCAATATCCCTCCCGATGACCGAGAAGATGAGTCACGATATCCTGATCGTTGGGGGAGGCGCTGCAGGTCTGAGGGCGGCTATTGCAGCCACTGAAGTGGATGCCAACATGGACATTGCCGTCGTCTCCAAGGTCTTTCCCATGCGCAGTCACACGGTCTCGGCAGAAGGGGGAGCCGCTGCCGTCTTGCGAGAAGATGACAGTCTGGACCTCCACGCCTTCGACACCATCCGGGGAAGCGACTATCTGGCTGACCAGGATGTGGTCGAGACTTTCATAGAGAAAGCGCCTGAGGAACTGATCCAATTGGAACATTGGGGTTGTCCCTGGAGTCGTGACGTCGATGGGAAAATCAGCGTGCGTGCCTTTGGAGGTATGAGTGTCAAAAGGACCGTCTATGCTTCCGACAAAACCGGTTTTCATATGTTGCACGCTCTTTTTCAAACCTCGCTCAAGTACACCCAGATCCGGCGCTATGATGAGTGGTTTGTCACCTCTCTGCTCATCGAAGATGGAAAATGTGTGGGGGTTACGGCGCTGGATCTTGAAACGGGCCAGCTCCATCCCATAGTGGCCAAAGCCGTCTTGCTCTGCACCGGCGGCGGCGGTCAGATCTTTCCTTTTACCACCAACGCCAGTATTAAAACCGGAGATGGCATGGCGATGGCCTACCGGGCTGGTGCTGCACTCAAGGACATGGAGTTTGTCCAATACCATCCCACGGGACTGCCGGGAACCGGCATTCTGATCACCGAGGCCTCCCGGGGAGAGGGCGGACACCTCATCAATAAAGAGGGTGAGCGTTTTTTGGAGCGATACATCCCCGGCAAGATGGAGCTGGGACCCCGGGACATCCTGTCGCGGGCCATTATGACGGAGATGAACGAAGGCCGTGCCTTTGAGGGAGAATACGGTGGGTACGTGCATCTGGATTTGAGCCACCTGGGCGAGAAGATGATCGATGAAAAGCTCCCATTTGTGAGAGAGCTGGTGGTTAAATACGTCGGCATTGACCCCGTCCACACGCCTATCCCGGTCCGGCCCGTCGTTCACTACATGATGGGAGGGGTAAGCACGGACATCAACGGAAATACCTCTATTCCCGGTCTCTTGGCTGCCGGAGAGGTGGCCTGCATTACCCTCAATGGGGCCAATCGTCTGGGTTCCAATTCGCTGACTGAATGTCTGGTGTTCGGTGCTCTCAGCGGAAGGGCCGGGGCTCAATATGCCCTGGAACAAAAGCCGGTGTCAGAGAATGCCGTTCGTTCCTTGGCCGACAAAGAACAAAAGCGCATCGCCAAACAATTTCTTGAAAAAGAAGGTGGCAAGGAGCGGGTCGCCTCCCTCCGAGAAGAGATGCATCTGACCATGGAAAAGGGTTGCGGAGTCTACCGTACCGGTGAGAGCTTGCAGGAGTCCTGCACCACCCTAAAGAAGCTTCGCGAGCGTTTTGCCGATGTGGCCATAGACGATCGAGGCCGTATTTTCAATACCGATCTGCGGGGGGCCCTGGAGCTGGAGTTCATGCTCGAGGTTGCCGAATGCATCGCCCACTCGGCCCTGGCCCGAGAGGAATCCCGAGGTGCCCAGTCTCGTCTGGACTTTCCCGAGCGCTCCGACGAGAAATTCCTCCATCACCTATTGGCCTACGCCACCCCCGAAGGGCCTCGTTTCGAGCAACAGCCCGTGACCATCACCCGCTGGCCGCCTGAGGAACGAAAGTATTAAGCGAAAGAATTGTCCATGAGCACGATCAAGATCACGGTCAACCGCTACAACCCGGAGAAGAGTTCTGAGCGCTACACTCAGAGCTATACCATCCCTTACAAGGAAGATATGGTGGTTTTGGATGCCCTCAACTACATCAAAAACCATGTGGATGGAACGCTCACCCACCGCTGGTCCTGTCGGATGGGGGTTTGCGGCAGCTGCGGCATGATGATCAATGGGGATCCGAAGCTCAGCTGTGCCACCTTTCTTCGCGACTACTATCCAGGCGAAGTCCAGGTTGATGCGTTGGCCCATTTCCCCGTGATTCGTGATCTGGTCATTGACATGAGCGATTTCATGGACAAGCTTGTGGAAATCAAGCCCTGGATCATCCGCAGCGAGGAAAAGCCTCTCGAGGAAGGCGAGTATCTGCAGTCACCGGATGAATTGAATCTCTATCGACAATTCAGCATGTGCATCAACTGCATGATCTGCTACTCGGCCTGCCCCGTCTATGGACATGACCAGAGTTTTCTGGGACCGGCTGCCATCGCCCTGGCCCACCGTTACAACATGGACTCACGAGATGAGGGCCAGGACCAGCGTGCCGAGATCATCGGAAGCCACGAGGGTATTTGGGGATGTACGTTTGTCGGAGAGTGCACTCGAGTGTGTCCTAAACACGTCGATCCCGCAGCTGCTATTCAGCGATCCAAGGTGCAGCTGACCAAGGAGTACTTTCTTTCCTGGATCTGGCCCAGGGGGAAGCGATGAACCCGCAAAACTCTCGGCCTGAAGATCTTCTTTATCGACCTCACATGAGCTTCTGGTGGTGGTTGCAGAAGCGAAATTATTTCCTCTTTATGGTCCGCGAGCTCTCGGCTGTCTTTGTGGGCCTCTTTGCCCTCATTTCTCTGGTGGGAGTTTACCGGTTGAGTCAAGGTGAAGACACTTATCAGCTCTATCTCAGTGCCCTTCAAACCCCTGCGGCTCGAGTGCTCTTCGTGGTGATCCTTCTGTTTTCCCTCTACCACACGCTAACCTGGATTCATCTCACCCCCATGATCATGGTAATGCGCATCGGTTCAAAAACGGTTCCACCGATACTGGTGCTCATCGCCAGCTACCTGGCCTGGATGGTGATTTCGCTGATCCTCTTCTACCTGCTGGTGGTGAATTGAAATGGCGGTAAGAGTCAAGACGATAGATCCTATCTGGTGGGGGCTCTTTTCAGCGGGAGGAACGCTGGCCGCTTTTCTCCTTCCCGTTCACGTGATCGTCACGGGTGTAGGAATCGCCTTTGGATGGGTTTCCCCTCAGGTCCTCTCTTATCCGCGGATGATCGCCCTGCTGGAGAACCCCTTGCTGCAGATTTACCTTTTTCTCCTCATCTCGCTGCCGCTTTTTCACTGGGCCCACCGCTTTCGATTCGTGCTCATGGACCTGGGACTCCGGAACCTGAAAACTCCGGTTGCGGTCCTCTGTTACGGGGTGGCAATGGTGGGAACCCTCCTGGCCGCTCTCTTGCT
>JAZFTY010000151.1:0-4430 GCA_036446935.1 Acidobacteriota bacterium
GAAAGGGCCCCGGCCGCTGATCACCAAATCAGCCCCAAGCAGGGACTTGGACTGCTGATTGATTTCCCGTTCCAGGCTTTCACCGAAAGATTGAATGGCCACCAGAGCAGCAACACCGAGAGTGATGGAGGAGATAAAGAGAAACAGCCGTCCTCGGCTGGATCGGCTTTCCCGCCAAGCCATCTTCCAGATCCAGGTGTCGAGAAAGTAGGGTGTCATCGAGCCAGATCTCTAGTGTCTTCTTCCATAAATACGGTGACGTTTGTGGCGAGCGCGACGGCGTCGAGTTCGCGAAGCGACGACGACGCGATGTCAGTGACATCTCGGAGGAGGAGAGACAAAGAAATCGCCGCCGTCCCGCCGCCACCCTTCGGGCTGATGGGGGTTGCGGGCGACCTCTGTGTCGCTCGTTGTCGGCGATGTCCCTGCATCACCTGCTCCTAGCCGGGTTTATGCATAGGTTCTCGTTACGAAGCGGCGAAAACGTCGACCTGACGAGGCGCGGGACGGTGGCCCCCGCAAACGTACTGTAAGGTACGTTGAGGAGGCCGGCGGAGCGCGACACTGGCAGGGCGGATGGTTTCGCTGCTGCAGTAGAGAATCTATGCATAATCCCGGCTACCTCCTTGATCTTCCCTCGCAAGCCCCATCAGCAAACATCATCGTATTTATGGAACGAGACACTCAGATTCGCCTAGAAGGATGGCCTGTCATACAATGAGATCGATATGCAGCTGGATCTGAGGCTTTTGGAGATTTTTTGCCGAGTCTACGAGGAAAGAAGCTTTTCCCGAGCCGGCGAGAAACTTTGGATCTCACAGCCTACGGTCAGTGGGCATATCAAGAATCTTGAAGAAGCGCTGGAAGTGAAGCTCTTTGAGAGGCTTCCTCGTGAAGTGGTGCCCACTCAGGCAGCACGGATTATTTACCGGCACGGGGAAATCATCCTGAAACAACGGCAAATCGCCTTGCAGGATCTCATGGCGTTTTTGAATCGGCTGGAAGGGTCCCTCAGTCTGGCGGCCAGCACCATACCGGGAGAGTATCTGCTGCCTCAGGTCCTGGTCGCTTTTAGGGCCCAATTTCCTAAGGTCGATGTGAGGTTGACGATCTCGGATTCCAAAGAGGTCTGTGATCAGGTGGTCAAAGGAAAGGCGGAATTAGGCTGTGCCGGCGCTCAATTGGATATCTTGGGACTGAAGTACCATCACTTTGCCTCGGATAGCCTGGTCCTGGTGGTGCCCTGCAACTCAAGGTGGCGAAGCGTGACTACAATTTCCGTAGAGGATCTTCGCCGTGAACCCTTCCTGGCCAGAGAGAGTGGCTCGGGAACCCGCCTCAGCTTTGAGAAACAAATTGGCCGCAACCTTGATGAATTTAATGTCCAGGCCGTGCTCAGCTCAACCAACGCGGTCAAGGAAGGCGTCAAGGCGGGCCTTGGGGTTTCGGTGCTCTCCTTGCTGGCGGTTCAGACCGAAATGGCCCATGGGGTGCTCAAAACGGTAAGAATCGAAAATTGCGAAACACTTCGACGGGACTTTTTCGCGGTCTTCAACAAGAGACTCACACTTTCTCCCATTGCAAAAAGTTTCCTCGACGCTCTGGAAAGCCAGGCTGAAGAGCTGGGCTTATCTGCATAAGCCCGCATTCCTGCCCCTAAATTTCCCGATAACTCGAGGCTCCCACCATCGGAATTACCTATTGGCCCAATCTTCCCCCAATCCGGTAGGCTTTCCTAGCCGGGGTGATTCGTAGGTTCGGATCTGCCACCGGCTGACTCTCACGGGTACGGAATAGCACTATGTGGTCTGCTGATGGCAATAACAGTAAAAGTCAGGGAGGGGCATCCTCGTCTCGAGGCGCTCGCTTTTCCCTTCGAAAGTCCTCGGTTGTTTTTGGATCGACAGTAGCTTTGGATTCTGTCGATCTGGAGATTGGCTCAGGTGAAGCGGTGGGATTCGTCGGGCTCAGCGGAGCGGGGAAGACCACCTTGCTGTGCCTTCTCAATGGGACGGTGAGACCGACGGGGGGGACGGTCCAGGTGGATGGACGCGACCTGGCCACGCTCTCCTTTGAAGAACTTCGGAAAGTTCGCGCCGGCATAGGATTTGTCCACCAGGACCTGAGCCTGATTCCCAACTTGCGGGTGCTCCACAATGTGCTGGCCGGTCGGCTGGGAAAGCTGTCCTTCTGGGGTGGAGTGCGAGCCTTCCTGTTTCCCCAACGCCGATATGTGCACCAGATCCACGAGATTCTGGAGCGAGTGGGCATACCTGAGAAGATCTACGAACGAACCGATAGGCTCTCGGGAGGTCAACGCCAGAGGGTGGCTATCGCGCGGGCCCTGTTTCAGCAGCCTGAGGGGATGTTAGCGGACGAACCGGTTTCCAGTGTAGACCCGGCTCGTGCCCGATCTGCAGTGTCCCTTCTCACCGAGATCTCCCGAGAACAGGGACTGACCCTCTGTGTCAGTTTGCATAATCTGCACCTGGCACGAGAGTTCTTTCCGCGTCTGGTGGGCCTGAGAGCCGGGCGCGTCGTTTTCGATCGGGCCACTGAACAGGTCGGAGAGGATGAATTCCAGGCCCTTTACGACTTAAACGGCGTGTAATATGAAGATGACCCGATCTTGGGGTATGGCCTTTCTTCACAAGGGTCTGGGAGTGCGCAGAATTTTGATTCTCGCCATCCTTGCCGGCGGGATCTGGGCCTTCGTTCAGCTCGATCTCAAGCTGGCCGACCTGGTCCCCACTTCCGGGGGAATGCGGGTGGCCTGGGCTTTTTTCAGTCGTGCCCTGAGTCCGGCAATCGTCTACGAGGCGGAATTCGTTCCCAGCGATACCCCTCCTTTGTTGTGGAAGGCTCTTCAGGCAGCCGGCACCACCGTTGTCTTCGCGTCAGCGGCTATGAGCCTGGCCCTGATCTGGGGACTCCTTTTAGGTTTCCTGGCTTCCACTTCCTGGTGGGTGGGTGATCCTGCCGGTGGAGCAGGTCCTGTGACAGTATTCCTGCGCCGCAGTATCGCGCCCGTCGTTTATGGAAGCACGCGGGTCTTGATCGCCTTCATGCGCTCGATTCATGAGCTGATCTGGGCTGTGCTCTTCCTGGCCGCCTTTGGCCTCAGTCATCTGAGCGCCGCCATCGCCATCGCCATTCCCTTTGGAGGAACACTCGCCAAAATCTTTTCGGAGATGATTGACGAAGCACCACGGGATGTCGCTTATGCCTATCGTGGTAGCGGTGCCTCAGCGACTCAAGTCTACCTGTTCGGGTTGCTGCCGCGAGCTTTGCCGGACATGATTGCCTATTCCTTCTATCGATTCGAGTGCGCTTTACGTTCCTCAACGATCCTGGGCTTCTTTGGCTATCCCACCCTGGGTTTTTATATCGCTGCCTCCTTTGAAAATCTACACTACGGCGAGGTCTGGACCTACCTGTACACACTGTTGATTCTGGTGATCCTGGTGGACTGGTGGAGCGGTGCTCTCAGAAAGAGGTTTGTGGCATGACCGATCGCGAACTTAAGCTTCGGCACCTGCGCAGCCAACGTCCGAGCAGCCGATTTGTCCACTGGAGCGCCCTATTGATGCTGATGGTGATGATGGGATCGTGGTGGGTGGGCGACTTTCAGGTAGAGAATTTTCTTTCTGAACGACGACTGCAGAACTTGACCCGGTTCCTCCATGAACTGATCCCCTATCCCTTGCAAGAAAGAGAGTTTGACCTCGGGATCGCTCTGGAGTGGGCAGGGAATATTCTTGCTGAAAAGGGCTGGTCGGCAACGGTGGTGACGTTGGCCATCTCTGTGGCTGCCATTGTTCTGGCTGGAATTGGAGGAGCCTTCTTCTCCCTTCCTGCTGCCCGCAACTTCACTTCTCCCGAGCCTTTTCTCTCTTCGCTGCGGAATCCCCACGGAGCCTGGAGCTTTCTGTGGCTGACCCTGGTATGGATGACGCGTTTGTTCCTCATCTTTGTGCGTGCCATACCCGAATATATGTGGGCCTTTCTACTCCTGGCCGTCCTGGGTCCCACTGCATGGCCTGCGGTGCTTGCTCTGGCCTTGCACAATCTAGGGATCCTGGGAAAATTGGGGGCTGAGGTGGTGGAGAACACTGACCCTCCTCCCCTCTCCGCCCTTCGCGGACTGGGGGCCTCTCACTTCCAGATCGCCGTTACAGGGCTTTTCCCAATGACCTTTTCCCGATTCCTACTCTTTCTTTTTTATCGCTGGGAGACCTGCGTGCGGGAAGCTACTGTCCTGGGAATGCTGGGGATTGTCTCCCTCGGTTACTGGATTCAAGACTCCCGAGCCCGCAATCATTACGATGAAATGTTCTTCCTGGTGCTCTTGGGAGCGGCTTTGGTGCTCATCGGGGATCTACTCTCAGCCCTGGCGCGTGAGACCGTTCGCCGCTTCTCCTAGTGTCTCG
>JAZFTY010000152.1:0-2995 GCA_036446935.1 Acidobacteriota bacterium
ATCTGGTGAAGGATCTGAATGGCTTGCCGCATGGGGAAGAAAGCTTCGTAGCGGTCCGCCGTACCGTAGGATAAATAAACCTTTAAGTCTTTGAGATCGGCGGTACGGGCAAGAACTTCCACACTGTTTTCCAGCCAATGATCCTGATTAAAGGGTGTTCCGAAAACGGGATTGAACAAGCTGGCAAACCGCCTGACCGCACCTCCTGAAGAGGTATTCAGGAGTTTCGATGGATCGTCACCCAGGAGAATAATGGGGGAGCCTGCCGCCACGGAGCTGTAGAGGTCAGGGTATTTCATTGCTATCTTCAGTGCCGCAAACCCTCCCAGGGAGGTTCCGGCGATGACTCGATTCGCTCGCCCGGCTTTGACACGAAAGTTCTTTTCAATTTCCTGAATGAGGTCCTTATAAATGTATTCTTCACCATTCCAGCTCCCGTCCTCATAATCCGTGAAGAAGGGGTTTTCCCCATAGGGGTGGACCATCAAAAATTGAGGTACGTTGTCGTTGAGGAAGAGGCCTTCGATGGCCAGGGGAATGTTGTCATATTGTTGCTGTGTCCATCGGACATGGTTGTTGTTCATCCCATGAAGAAAGTAGATGACGGGAAATCTCCGGTCCGGTTCCAGGTCGTAGGCAGGAGGCAGGAGAATGCTGTATGGGGTCTGCTCACCCAGTGCCGAGGAAGCAAAGTCACGAAACTCTACCCGCGATCCTCCCTCCAATTGGATGGTTTGAGGTGTTTCAGCAGGCAGGGTGGACCGTTGCCGCTGACCCCAGGTCGCAAGCGAGGCCAGAGAAAGTACAAGGACCGGTAAGAGACAGAATTTTGTTTTTGCCATGTTTAAGACTCGAGGCTTTTTATTATTTTCTGGATATAGGAAGAAACAGGATAACCCTTCTGGCCCGGTTTCGTCCAGGTGAATGTCTGTTGGGGAGCCGGACTTCGAAGGGAAACCAGCACCGGGTGAAAATTCAGTTTCCGAAAGGTAATCCGATGGGCCACGGGAGCTGCTCGTTTCCGGACCTTCAGATGCAACCCGTGAGTCATTTTAAAGTTTTCTGCCAGCCTGGAGGTGGGCGGCCCCTGGATACGCGGAAACTCCCAGAAGCCTCTCAAGAAGGTGTCGTTCCAGCTTTGTGTCAGTAGATATTTTTCACCTCTCGCAATCAGGGCGACCGTATAGTGAAATTCCTCGACAGCGCGTCGGGTGCGTGGTTGGGGGAGAGTCTTTTCCAACCCTTTCTCGTAGGCGATACAACTGGCGGCCAGTGGGCAGGAGACGCACTGAGGATTGCGGGGGGTACACACCAGGGCCCCCATTTCCATCAAGGCCTGGTTGAAATCGCGAATATTCTCGGCAACCGAAGCCTCACTGACCAGCTGGACTAGAAATTTTTGGAGCTTGGCAAGCGTTGATCCTTCAAGAGCGCCTTCGATTTTGAGGTAGCGAGAAAAGAGCCGGCTAATGTTGCCGTCCAGTATGGGCACAGGTTCTCCGTAGGCGAGAGAAAGGATGGCACCCGCCGTGTAGGGACCGATGCCGGGCAGCTGCAGAGCCTGGCTGAAGTCTCGCGGGAATTCACCCCCATGCTGTTCGCACACGATTCGGGCGGCTTTATGGAGGTTGCGCCCACGCTTGTAATATCCAAGTCCGGACCAGGCAGAGAGAATCTCGTTTTCCTGTGCGTCAGCCAGCGCCTTAATGCTTGGGTAGGTTCTCAGAAATTCTTCGAAGTAAGGGACGACTGTTTTGACCTGTGTCTGTTGGAGCATGATTTCGGAAACCCACACACGATAGGGATCAGAATTTTTTCTCCAGGGCAGCTCGCGCCTATTCTCTCGATACCACTTCAAAAGGCGAGAAGCGAATGTTTTAGCGGGAATAGGAAGATTCACATCGGTATCATACACTGAGACGTTGTCGAATCGAACCATCTTCCATGTGGACATGGACGCCTTTTTTGCGTCCATCGAGCAGCGAGAATGCCCAGAATACCGAGGCAAACCGGTCATTGTCGGAGCCGATCCTCGAGAGGGGCGAGGCCGAGGTGTGGTCGCGGCCTGTTCCTATGAGGCACGAACGTTCGGAATCCATTCCGCCATGCCCATCAGCCGAGCCTTCCGATTGTGCCCGAAGGGAATCTACCTGCGCCCCGAATTCAAGAAATATACCCAGGCTAGCCGTGCCATCCGGACTATCTTTCGTTCCTTTGCTGATCTTGTGGAGCCCCTGAGTATTGACGAGGCTTTCCTGGACATGTCCCAGGAAGTGAGTGAAGGTGAAGCCGCTGTCAAGGTCGCCCAGTCTCTAAAGAACACGATTCTCCAAGATCAACAGTTGACCTCCTCAATCGGGATTGCGCCTAACAAGTTTGTTGCCAAGATCGCTTCAGACATGAAGAAACCTGATGGGTTAACCCTGGTTCTTTCCCATCAGGTGCAAACTTTTCTCGATCCTCTTCCCATTTCGCGACTTTGGGGAGTGGGACCGAAAACCGAGACAAAGCTTTCCCAAATGGGGGTCAAAACGATCCTGCAGCTTCGCCATTATGAGAAAGACGTACTGGTACAGAGTCTCGGAAAAATGGGAGCCCATCTCTGGAACCTGTCCAATGGCGTTGACAATCGGCCGGTGATGGAGAGTCGGGAAGTCAAATCCATCGGTCACGAGCACACCTTTCCTGAAGATGCCTGGGACAACGAAACCTTGGAGCAAACTCTATTGCGCCTCAGCGCCGGTATCTGCCAACGGCTGTCTAAAAAGGGACTCTCCGGCAAGACGATCACTCTTAAGCTACGCTATTCGGATTTCACCACCATCACCCGGCAAACCACACTGCGTGAGGCGCTGGAGGATGAATCCGATATCTTTCGGGTTGCCCAAAAGTTGTTGCGAAAGTTTCGTGACCCGAAGCGCAAGATCCGCCTCATCGGCGTTTCCGTTTCTTCACTCCAATCAAAGAAGGAGTCTGCACGCCGACAGATGAAGCT
>JAZFTY010000153.1:0-5995 GCA_036446935.1 Acidobacteriota bacterium
AGAAGCAGAAGACCCAGGGTCATGGACACGATTCCTCCAAAGCCAAAGACTCCGAAACCCTGAACCGTCAATTCGGCGATGAAAAGACCGATGGCCAACAGAATCAACAACACTCCAATGAGATTGATGGGAAGGAGCGAGAAGCCCAGCAGAGCCAGAATGAAACAGATTCCGCCTGCAATTCCCGGGACCATTAAACCCGGGTTGGTAAACTCCAAATAAAGCCCCAAAAGGCCCACCACGCCTAGAAGCAGCGCCATGTTGGGATCGGCAATAGTGGAAAGGATTTTCTGGCGAAGCGTCATCTCCAGCAGCCTCACCTGCTGACCCTTGGTTGAGATCGTCTGCTTCTCCCCGCTGAAGCGAGTGATCTCTCTTCCGTCCAGCAGCTCCAGGAGTTCCTCTTCATTCTCGGCAATCAGGTCAATGAGACCTCCCTCCAGGGACTCGCGAGCAGTATAGGACTTGCTTTCCACCACGCCCTTTTCGGCCAGCTCATAATTGCGGTTACGCTCTTTGACAATGGCCCGCAGATTGGCCAGGGCGTCGTTGGTCACCTTTTCCAGCATGGTCTCGTCTTCCATCCCGAAAGGGAAGACGGGATGAGCAGCTCCGGTGTTGGTTCCGGGAGCCATGGCCGCCACATCGGCGGACAGGAGGATGAAAAAGCCCGCCGAAGCTGCCCGCGCGCCTTGAGGGTGCACATAGCAGACAATGGGGATCTCGGAGTTGAGGATATTCTGGATAATTTCCTGCATCGAGATCCCGAGGCCTCCCGGAGTGGACAACTCAATGAGCAGGAATTCGGCCTCCTGCGCCTCCGCCTCCTGGACGGCATCGGCAATAAATTCTGATGTGATGGGATCGATGACTCCATCCAGCTTGACCTTGAGAATTTCGCCGTGGGCCGTGGCAGCCGAAAGCACGAGAACCAGAAGAAGAATCTGTCTCATTTTAGGCTCATATTAGCACAGAGAGGCGCGCTGCGCGCGCGTTCCAGGTTCCAAGTTCCAGGTTTCAGGTCAGGTTTGGAATTTGGGATTTGGAATTTGGAATTTCAGCCGGTCTCCCGGCTGTGGTCCGTGGCGTCGTGAGCCGTGCGACCGTGCAGAATATCTACGGCGTGAGGAAGAATCTTCAAAACTGCCTGCAGAGACTGGGTAGCCCCTTTGGGGCTTCCTGGAAGACTCAAGATCAGGGTTTCTCCTCGGGCTCCGGCTAAAGATCGCGAGAGCGCCGCAAAATCCGTACTCTCCAGGCCGCGCAGACGCATGAGTTCAGGCAGTCCGGCGATTTCTTTCTCCAACAGAGGTCGGATGGCCTCAGGAGTGACATCTCGAGGAGCAAGGCCGGTTCCACCTGTGGTGACGATAAGATCAATCTCCGCATCCTGGCTAAGCTCCAGGACTTGTTCCTGGATCCGGGACAACTCGTCGGGTACGATGTGGGTACTGACCACCTCCCACTGGTTCTCTGTGAGCATCTGAGAGAGCTTTTGCCCGGACGTGTCCTCTCTCTTTTCGTGATAGCAGCCGTCGCTGATGGTGATCACTGCAGCCTTCATTGACCGTAGCCCTCAATCCACACCTCACCATCCTGGTAGTGCTCTTTCTTCCAGATCGGCACGGTTGTTTTCAAGGTGTCAATGGCGAAACGACAGGCCTCGAAGGCATCATTCCGATGGGCAGAGGAAACTGCAATAAAGACACTGCTTTCACCGATCTCCATTCGTCCTACCCGGTGGACAATGGCCATGCCGTTCAGGGGCCAACGCTGCATGGCCTCAGCCCGGATCTTTTCCAATTCCTTGAGGGCCATTTCCGGGAACGCTTCGTAGTGAAGATGGGTGACCGGCTTCTCCCGAGCATGATTGCGAACCGTACCGTCAAAGGTGGCGATCGCTCCCGATTCCGGAGTGGCAACGGATTGGACAATCTCCTCCCGATCGATCTTGCTTTCCACGATTCGAATCATCCTGTCCCTCCGCTCACCGGAGGGAAGAAACAGACTTCATCACCAGGAGTGACCGTGGCATCCAGATCCGCGTACTCCATATTCACCGCGACCAACATAATCGATTCGTACTTCTTAATCCCAGGGAAACGGGTTTCCAATTGTTGGAAGAGTTCTCGAACTGAGGTTTCCTGCTCCAGTTGCATCTCAATTTCAGACTCCCCAACCAAGTCCTTCAGGGAAGCGAAAAAGCGCACTTTCAGCATGTGGCCTATTCTAGCACCAGAAACAACAGCCCACAGACCACAGCCGGAAGACCGGCTGAAATTCAAAACCCCAAATTCCAAACCTGACCTGGAACTTGAAACCTGGAACCTGGAAGGCGCCCGAAGGGCGCTCTAGAGCGGTTGTCGTCCCGTCAGTGCGCGGGAAAGGGTGGCGGCGTCGGTATATTCCAGATCAGCGCCCACTGGAATTCCCGAGGCGATTCGGCTGAGCTTGATATTCAAGGGCTTGATGAGTTCCGAGAGATAGAGGGCGGTGGCTTCGCCTTCGCTGGTAGGATTGGTGGCCACGATCACTTCCTCGACCTGGCTCCCCTTGAGCCGGTCAAGCAGATTCTTCAGCTTCAAATCATCCGGACCGATGCCATCAATGGGAGAAATGGCACCGTGCAAAACGTGATATTGGCCCTTATAAACCCCGGTCTTTTCAATGGAAAAGATATTGAAAGGTTCCTCCACAACACAGATCATCTTGGAATCACGGTTGGGATTGCTGCAGAACCGGCAGGGATCCACTTCGGTGATATTGTTGCAAACGGAACACAGCGTCAGACTCCCCTTCAGCCGGGAGAGGGCTTCAGCCAGCTTCTCACAGTCTTCATTGGGTCTGCGAATCAGATGGAAAACCAGTCGCTGGGCTGATTTGGGTCCAATGCCCGGCAGCTTCTTGAATTCGTCAATGAGTCGCTGCACGGGATTGTCTTGATTCGTCATGGCCGAATGGGTGAGATTCAGTGACCCAGGAGACCCTGAGTCATTCCACCGAGTTGATCACTCAAGGCGGCATCCACCTTCCGTCCCGCCTCGTTCACAGCAGCCAGAATGAGATCTTGAAGCATCTCCAGATCATCCGGATCCACCGACTCCGGATCTATGGCAATGGAGAGTAGCTCCTTTTTCCCGTCCATACTCACCTGAACCATTCCACCTCCGCTGCTGGCCTCAATCCTCAGGTCCACCATCTGGGATTCCAGCTTCTCCTGCATCTTTTGAGCCTGTTTCATCAACTGCTGAAGATTTTTAGTCTGCATTTTCCTTCTCCACAATCACCTTGCCTGGAAAGGTCTCCATAAAGGTCTTCACCCTGGGGTCTTCCTTTGGATCGGGTTTTTCCTTCGGAGGCTCTTCCAGTTGGACTTCAATTTCCGGTACCGAGCCCACAATTTTAGCACACAGTCTGGACAGCAGACCCTGATGGTCCGACCTCAGGACCTCGCCCTGATGGAAGGCCTCACTTTGAGGAAAGGAAATGAGGAGCTTCCCATTTTCGAGAGTGGTTCGGGAGGCGTGCTGCAAGGAGGAATAAAGACGAATGCTCTCGGTCTGGACGGCTGAAAGCAGATGAGCAATCACCTGATCTTCAGGGACAGCCCCTTCTTCGGTCTTTTCAGCTTCAGGGGGGGGTGCTACCCTGCTGCTCTTTTTGTCTTTGCTCTGTGGGCGCTTATCGGCGGCTGGAAAGAGCGTTTTCGGGTCGCCCGATGGGGCAGAACCGACTTCGGGCAATGACTTTCCGACTTTTTCTCCCAGCTGCAACTGAGCAATCACATCTTCCAAACTGGGCAGACGAGTAAGTTCAATCAACTTCATGAGGGTCATTTCCAGGTGGACCCAGGGATGGGAATTCCAACGAAGATCGTTCTCGGCTCGGTTCAAAAGGTCGTAGAAGCGGATGAGGTCGAGTTCGGTAAACTGTTCAGACTGCTTGAGAATCTCGTCCTTTGCCGTGTCGGGCAGATTCAAAAGACGCTCGTCCCATCCTGTCACTCGACAGACCATCAAATTCCTCACGTGGTGAATCAGCTTCCGGCAAAAATTCCGAGGATCCACTCCGGAGTTCACCAGCTCCTGTACCTGCTCCACAAGAATCTTGGCGTCCCTCTCAAGGACCGCGTCAACCAGCGAGAGAATGGCTCTTTCGTCTACCACCCCCAACAGGACCCGCACCGCTTCCTCCGGGATCTTCTTGCCGCCAAAGGCAATGATCTGATCCAGCGCCGATTGGGCATCGCGCATACTGCCCTCGGCGACAGACACGATGGCTCTCAGGGAATCCTCACTGATCTCAATTCCCTCCTCCTTGGCGAGCAGTTTCAGGCGCTCCAGGATCAGCAAAAAAGGAATGGGTTTGAAATCGTACTGTTGGCAGCGGGAAACGATGGTCACCGGAATCTTGGCGTACTCGGTGGTAGCAAGAATGAACTTCACGTGCGCAGGCGGCTCTTCCAGGGTCTTTAAAAGAGCGTTGAAGGCCGCATTGGAGAGCATGTGCGCTTCGTCGATAATAAAAATCTTGAACCGATCCCGGGCCGTTCCGTAGCGGGCACTTTCCCGAAGGTCTCGCATATTATCCACGCCGGTATTGGAGGCGGCATCGATCTCTATGACATCAATACTGTTCGCCTGTGTGATTTCCCGGCAGGAAACACACTCACCACACGGGGTAGGCGTCGGACCCTCCTGGCAGTTCAGTGCTTTGGCCAGAATGCGTGCCGTGGTGGTCTTGCCGACACCACGGACGCCTGAAAAAAGAAAAGCATGGGCAATGCGCTCACTCTTGATGGCGTTTTGCAGGGTTGTGGTGACGGTCTCCTGCCCCACCACCTCTTCAAAGGTTTGGGGCCGCCATTTTCGTGCCAGAACCAGGTAACTCATGGCAATCTATTGAGAAAAATGGTCAGGTCCCGGGGAATCTGCGGCACACACGCTAACCTTCTTAATGCTGCTTCCTTCCGGACCTGACATGGTTCGAAGGGCATGTTGCACAGGCCCGAGACCTGTTACAGGGACTTTTTAGCCCGTATATCTCACACCCGCTCTACTGCATCGGCGGAATGATCTGGCCTGACTGCGTTCCCCTCTGTCGGCCTCCTCAACGTACTCACGAGTACGCTTCCGGTGGCCTCGGTCGCGCGCCTTGTCCGACCAACCCTTCCGCCGCTTCGTGACGAGCAGGCCTGAGATATGCGGGCTTGAAGTCCCGCGAAAAGTCATACTATACCATCTTGATTCCCAGGTTGATCCCCCAAATTTTCCCCTCCCCCCCTGACTTGACTTCTCCCTCCCGGCTGGTTGTAATCGTTTTAATATGGAGGAGTACCGAAGTGGACGTAACGGGCCCGACTCGAAATCGGGTTGTCTGGTGATGAGCTGGGCACGTGGGTTCGAATCCCACCTCCTCCGAATTATATTTCCAGGGTTCCGGAGAGGTGTCCGAGTGGCTTAAGGAGCACGCTTGGAAAGCGTGTGTATGGGTAACTGTACCGCGGGTTCGAATCCCGCCCTCTCCGCCAAGGTGAAGCACTTATCTACCAATAGCTTGCATAAGTCCCATCGTCTTGGTGTCTGTGATCAGGAATAACAGACACCAGGCGATTGGCCATTTCATGGATGAGGTTGGTGTCCTCGGCACGGTACACTTCCCCCATGCCGCCCTGGCCGATTTTTACAATGGCTTTGTAGTGGCTGATGGTGATGCCGACCAATGCCCCCCTCCTAAACTGTGAAACGAGACTTTCCGTAGATCGTAGACCTTCAGGACGTTCGAAGGCATTGGAAAATGCCTTACGCAAGTCTTTATCGGGATAGGGGGAAGCCTCGCGATCCTCCCCTCCCATACCACCCGGCATACGGATCCGTACCAAGGGGGTTCGGCTGGTCAGGCAACGCCTTTCGCGGTGTTAACCGCTCAAGGGTTGTCGGGCATTCGTGCCCGGAGGTCGCCATGGGGGGTTCGTCCCTTCCCGAATGCTCGTGGG
>JAZFTY010000154.1:0-6934 GCA_036446935.1 Acidobacteriota bacterium
GGAATACGGAAAACGTTTTCGGGACCAGGAACCCTCCAACCCTCTGGCTTTCACCAGCCTCTCCATGATCTACCACGCCAAGGGAATGGTTCCGGAAGCCGAGGAGATGGGTGCCAAAGCCAAGACTGCCGAACAGTCTGAGATCTAAGCTCCGCTTCGGAGCTCCGCTGGCCTATCGACGTTGGGAACTCGCTCACGGCTCTCAGGAGAGCGGACGCCGGGTGCGGCCTGCTTGAAAATCAGTTTTTTCAGTTCTCCCCGATCGGAATCGAGCAATTCGCTGATCCTCTGCTGATTCACTCCAGCCACGATGATATGCCCAATCTCGGTGTTCATCTGGTCATAGATCCCCAGCGCCTTCATCCCTTCCGTTTGTTTGAGATTGTCAGCCGTGGGGCTCACATAGTGGACGGAGGTGCTCTTGTATCGGTGGATCACGAACAGGTGGATCAGGGTCATCAGACGCTTCTTGCGAAATTCCTCGACCAGCGTATTTTGATCACGGACTGAGAGAATGGGTTTACCCGTGCGATCGTGAATGGTGGTGAAAACAATGTCGGCAATCCGTTGGTCAGAGGAGTCCAAGACGATTAGCTTCAGCAGATCGGATCCCGCCTTGAACGGCTTCAAACAAACCCTCAGGTCTTCGGAGATCTGATAGTACCCGGCCCAGAGTTTCAGCCACTCCTCCAGGAGATTGGTCGGAACCTCGGTCTCAACCAGATGTTGCCTTTGCGTGGACCCCTTCCCCATCGCCTTGGTGGTAGCCGTTCGTCCGGAGGAGGCAGCCAGGGCGGCATCCAGCCGGGGGCCGCCGACTAGCGTCTGAGGAGTCCGGTAAGGAGAGTCAAGCAGCCGGAACTTCCGCTGTAGACGGGCCAGTGCCAACATCCCGTCCTGTCTGAGGGCCGTGGAAAATTCCTCGGCTGCCAGACCGTCGATCTGGTGCCCCCCGTAGGTGATGAAGTTGAAGACGTATCCGAGTTTCCCCAGTTCCTTGGGGAAATCGCGCATCTCCTCATCTGTCATCCCCGTGGTGTCCCAGTTGAAGGAAGGGGAGAGGTTATAGGCCAGCATCTTCTCCGGGAACTCGGCCTGAATGGCATCTGCAAACTGTCGAGCATCCTCCAGGTCTGCAGTCTTGGTTTCCATCCAGAGCAGGTCGGCAAAAGGGGCCGCCGCCAGGGATTTGGCGATGGCATACTCAATCCCGCCCCGCACCTGATAATAACCCTCGGGGGTCCGGGTCATTTCGCAATCCCAGAGGACATTGAGCCCCATGGACTGAGCCCTTTCCCCCGCCTCCTCCAACGAAACCGTTTTGGAATACTCGAGCCACTCCTCTGGGGTCAGGTCGAAGTTCGCACCTTCCTCAGCCCGCAAGGTCATCCGATTAGCCACGGCCTCTCCAAACGTCTTCAAGTCGGCCTTTGCTTCCCAGATCTGATGGAATTCTGAAACGGCGCTATTGAGCGCAGCTTCAAGACTTGAGGCCTTGTCCAGCTGGCACTGCTCGATGATGGCATCAATCAAACGAAGCGCCCCGTCTTGCTCCAGCCAGTCCAGCGCCTGCTGGTACTGGCCGTCGGAGATCCTGTAGAGGAAATGTCCCTTCACATCCTCGATTCCCTTGTCGTAAAACCGCTTCAGCACGGTCATGCATGCGATCTTGTAGGTGGGTAGTCTGGTATTCGTGGCTCCCAGGACAAAGGGGTGGTCCCGTTCGTCGCCCATGCCGTCGAGCAGGTTAGCCGCCTCCGCGTCCGTTCTGGCCACGATGATTCCCGGAACCCTCATGATATCCAGTTGGAAGCGGGCGGCATTCAACCTCTTGATCTGCTCGTCCACCGGTACCAGTACCTTGCCTCCTTGATGGCCGCATTTCTTGGTGCCGGGCTTCTGGTCCTCGATGTGGTAGCCGGGCACGCCCGCCTCCACGAAACGCCGGATGAGATTTCGAACATGGGCGTCGCCTCCGTGCCCCGTGTCGGCGTCGGCGATGATGAAGGGCCGGTAGTCGACCCTCGGGGAAGCAGACCGTTCCTGGTCGCTCATTCTCAATCTGGAAAACTCCTGGTTCCGGTCGGCGGTCAGAAGGGCTCGCACCAGCACGGCCGCCTCGTCAGGGACCTGACTCAATGGATAGCTGGCCAGATCGGACCCCGGATCTTCCGTGACGGATCCCTTGGCCGATGTAGCCCAACCTCCCAGATAAATCCCCTCGATACCCATCCGCTTCATGGCGACGGCCTGCCCGGGCGAATAGGGCCCAAAGCTAGTGATCTGCTCTTTCTTGGAGCGCAACTCCCGCAGCCGCTGATAAAAGGCCTCAGCGGCCCCTCGCGCCACCGTGTAATCCTGTGCAATAGCTCCTCTCTGTTCCACAACCTGGTGAGCGGAATAAAGCCGCCTGATCTCCTGGAAGCGAGAACTTGCCATCCATCCCTTGGTCTCTTGCATTTCTTGTTCGAAAGATCTCATTTTTCTTCCCTCTCTATACCCTGGGGGCGCCCTCTGTCATGAAGTCCAGATTTTGGGTGAACCGGGTGCCCTCGCGCTTGAAGGCATTCATATAAAGCCGGATCCTCTCCCGGGCCGTTTCCAAATCATGATTATTCAAATTGATATTCAATAGATCGATGTACCAGGGGGCCTTCACTTCATCCAGGACGTAGCTCCCGACGATCTCCCGGGCGATGGGAAGGGTCGTTGTCTTCGAATCGTCGTGGACATCCTTGTCCCGGGCCTCCAGCAGCTTTTCGTATTCTTCTCCCAACAGTCGGTCAAACATCCTTTCGCTGAAGACGTCCCCCGCCTTAAGTCCGGTTTCCGGGTCCTCCTCCGTCAACTTCGCTCCCTTGTGGAGCCACTCCCAGAGAATGCTCAGGCGGATCTCTCCCGTGGCCATATCCTCCATCAAATAGAGGATGTCCTCGTTATCGAAAAAGTCGGCCGGCTTGAGGGCCGCCGCCTGAAACCCCTGGCCGAAGGCGTTTCCGTACTGGAGGGCCACGCTGAGAAGATTTCTGGCTCCCCGGACGGTTTTGGATGCGGGCTCAATCAGCAGGAGCCCATCCGCGTCGGCCTGGGTGTAGGTCAAGGGTGGAAAGGAGCGGCCCAGCTGGTTGTCCTCTCCCGCTTTCTCCCACACCGGTCGGACGATGTGAACCATCTTCCAGTGGGCCACCCATTTGCCACTTGCTCCTTCCTGCTGCTCCCGTTGGCCTCCAGCCAGTGCCTTCTCCATGCTCTCCGCCACGCCCTGCGCTGACCCGACCGGGATATTGGGCTCCATGCCTCCCTGCCAGAGGGCGAAGTTTCCGTTTTGGTCAGGGGTGTTGACGGCCCGGCGCACCCGGTCCTCGTAGTTCCTCATGTAGCCGTAGGTCATGGTGATGGCTTCGATATTGGGATTGAGAAAATCCGGATCCCAGGCCATGGCGTCCGAAACGCTGTTGATGTAATCCCAACGGCCCGTGTTAAATCCAACGAAGTGTCTGCCCAGAGCCGCCCGGATCTCCATCAGCTGAAAAGTCGCTTCCAACTGCTCGATAAGAACGTATACCTTGATGGTGCCGACGGACAGTCCCAGATGCTCCTCCAAGGCCAAGAGGATCTCGTTCCACAGGGCCGCCTCTTCAGCGGTCTGTATCTTGGGGAGGTAGAGGACGACGGAAGACCCAGCTTCCAGCAGCTGCCGGTGGTTGTTCACCACGTAGAGGACGAGATCCACGATGGAGGAGGAAAAGCCTGCGCCGTTTCCATCCCGGATGTGCCGGTCGTCCAGATGCAGTCCCCGGACCCGGAACATCTTAGTGGTGAACTCCAGCTGCTCCCGCCAATCCTGCACAATCTTTCTTCCGAAAAAATCCAGGGCCCACTGGTTCATCTCCTCCGCCACCTGCTCGGCGGCTTTCAAGAACACGGGATCCTTGTGGATGGCCAGTTTCAGATTCCTCTGATTGTCGAGGGACATGGTTTTGATCTGTCCCAGGGCGTCCTCCCCGTCGAACATCCAGCCATCGGCCCCTGAGAGCAGCGCGTATGCCACATTGCGGATGCTTTTCTCGAGGGGAACATTGGGTTTTGCGGCGGGACCCGTGCCCTGAATCCACTGCCGCTTGAGGTCCGAAGGGATCTCGGAACCCACGAACCGCCCATTCCGGGCGTCTTGCACCTTCAACTGGGTCCGGGGAATGACCTGATCGGGGTCCAAAAAGGCGATCCACTGTCGATTGCGGGCTCTCTGGAGCCGCCTCTGAATTCTGGCCTCCATGACTGTCTTCTGCTCCGAATTGAAGACGGCAAGGGCATCGAGGGCGGTCATCACCTCGGGCGTAATCACGTCCGCATAGGCCTGCTTCAAACCGTCCTCCAACCGGATGCTTCGAGTCGTGGACCTGCTCAGCTCATTCGACATGTCGTGCCCTTAGGTGCAAACCATCTTATAGCGAAGTTTCGCTATACGCGAAGTCGGGGAGTATAATGAGGTATTTGGGCGTGAGTCAACCCCTAAAATGAGGGTTTTCTTCAGAAAGTGAAAATTCGCTCCTAGAAAATTACCTCTTCTAGGGTGTAAACTAGGGCAGTTGAACGGAGGAGCCATTCCATGAGTGTCGATTTGGTCCACACTATTTTCGGGATGAAGGTGCGTCAGGCCCGCAGCGAGGCGGGACTGACCTTATCGGAGTTTGCCGCCCAGTGCGAACTTTCCCCTTCCTATATGACGGAGATCGAAAAGGGACGAAAGTATCCCCGTGCCGACAAGATCATGAAGATGGGCGAAGTCCTGGGAAAGGACTATGATGATCTGGTTTCCATCAAACTGGGTCCCTCGCTAGCCTACCTGGAATCGACTCTCTCCTCTTCCATCGTGCGACGATTCCCTTTTGAGGAGTTTGGATTAGAGGCGGGGGATTTGATCCACCTGTTGACGCGAAAACCGGACAAGGCCAGTGCCCTGTTACATGCGATTCTGGAAATTGGCCGGCGCTTCGATTTGCAGGAGGAGGATTTCTTGCGAGCGGCGCTTCGTTCCTATCAGGAAATTCATGAGAATTACTTTCAGGAACTCGAAGACGCAGCATTGACCTTTGCCTCGGAAATGGATGAAGAGTATGGACTGACCCAGAACTTGCCCATCGATTTGTCTACTCTGGAGAGGATCCTTGGTGAGAAATACCACTACCAAATCGACCACAAAAAGATCGCTGCTCACGAGGCTCTGTCCGCCTATCGTTCCGTTTTTGTGGGGGGAAGAAAACCCCGGTTGCTGGTGAATCCCATCCTCAACGCCCGCCAAATCAAGTTCCTTCTGGCAAGAGAATTGGGTTATCAATACCTGGGGCTAAAAGAGCGCTCCCTGACCTCGACACCCGACCGGATCGACTCCTTTCAGCAAATCTACAATGATTTTAAGGCCGCTTACTTTGGCGGCGCCCTGCTGATGTCGCGCAAGCCCATACTGGCCGATCTGGAGCAGTTTTTTGGTAGGGCCACCTGGGACCCGCAGCCTCTGCTGGATATGTTGACGAAGTATGACGTGACCTCGGAGATGCTGCTCTATCGTTTCAGTGAACTCATCCCCCAGTTTTTCGGAATCAAACTGCACTTTCTTCGCCTTCAGCACAGCGAAGAGCGCTATCAACTGGTGAAACATTTGAACATGGATCAACTGGTGGTTCCCAGCGGCATCGGTCTGCGTGAACATTACTGTCGCCGCTGGTTGTCGGTGCGCCTGCTGACGGAAGCGCCGGTTGACGGCACACCACCGACTCTGGAAGCGCCGCATGTGGGTATTCAGCTTTCTGATTTTCTGGAGTCCCAGGATCGTTTTTTGTGCATCGGATTCGCCCGCCCCTTGGTTCTCGCACCTCACGTGAATAGCAGCATCATCGTCGGTTTTCGAGTGGGTTCCGATCTGAAAGAGACCATCAAATTTCTGGAAGATCCGGCCATTCCCACCGCCATCATCCATGAGACCTGCGAGCGTTGTCCGTTGACCGCCGAACAGTGCCAGGTCCGGGCCGCAGAACCGACCCTGCTGCAGATCAGGGAAAGAACAAAAGAGCGAAGACTGGCCCTCAACGAGCTCACAACGGAGCTGGGCAAGGAGATGGAAGAAACGAGCAAGGTCCCCACCCATCCTGGCTGAGCGAAGGGCCGGCCTCGGTTGATACCTTTATTACGATCGGCCGCTATCGTACTGAAGAACTGGGGCCAGGGACTTGCAGCTCCGGCATCGGTGCCGACTGAAATATTCTTCGAAGCGGCTTGGCCACTAACGATGCCCAATTGACTGACTTTTTCATTCGGGCGCTATCGGTGGCCAGGCCGGTGCCGGCGTACATTTGCCGGTAGAGCTTGGAAAGCAACACAAAGGCAAGCCGGGAGCGCAGGGTCGGTGTCACGCTGGATCGACGCCAAATCAACGACATGGAATAAAAACGGTCCCACACTCCTTGGGTGTTCTGGCGAATCTCCTCGGGGGACATCTCCGGATGGGGCAGAAGCAGCCTCGGTCGAACCGGCCTGGGAATGAGCCAGTATCGGGTCAGAGGATGACCTGCAATACGGGTGGTGTCGTTCTCCATACTTTTTTCCCAGCGCAGGAAATCCACCGTTCCGGGAAATGGCGTCAAGGTCACGAACTGGGCAAACGCTATGCCGGCATCCTGGGCCACGGTGACGGTGGTATCGAAGGTTTCCGTACGGTCGCTGGACAGCCCAAAAATAAATGAGCCCAGGACATGGACACCGTGTTCCGGAAACTTTCGGAGCTGACGGACCAGGTCATCGCCAGACGCGTTGAATTCCTTGTAGACCTCCTTCAGGCCTTCCGGGGTGACCGATACGACTCCCACCAGGGCTCCCTTGATATTGGCTCGTCGCATGGCGTCCAGAAATTCCGGATCTTCTGCGGCCTCCATGGTGA
>JAZFTY010000155.1:0-3486 GCA_036446935.1 Acidobacteriota bacterium
AGCCGGCGGGGAGTCAGTGAAAAGACATAGCGTGACTCATACTCAGACTCTCGCCGCCGCTGGAGTACCCTCCCGGAATCCGACCCCGTCAAACGGTAGGAGCTGCCCTGCTGCACATCCTCTTTTTCGCCATCGAGCCGAAGAGGTTCCAGAAACGAATCGCCAAATCCTACGTCCGCGATCAGACGCTCATCCATCTCAATGAGCAGAACCAGATGGTCGAACTCAGGCCCCGGCTGAGAGCCCTCGAACACTCGCGCTGACAACATCACTACTGTAAAGCCAAGCTGCTCAAGAAGCCACCCAAACAGTCCATTCAGCTCGTAGCAGAAACCCCCTCGCCGACGCCGAACGATCTTGTCGTAAAACGAAAGAAGAGAGAGAACAATCGGCTGGCCCAGAGGGATATCGAGATTCTCAAAGGGTACGGCAAGCAGATGGGCACGGTGGAGCTGCCTCAGAGTCTCCACTGTAGGCTGGCGCGACCCTCTGTACCCAATGCGCTCGAGATAGGCATCGATCTCCATGACGTTACCTGTACGTGTGGTGGCTGAAGCGGTGGTTAGGCACCTGCCAGCCACCTGGTAGATTGATTGTAGCACTGGGACCTGAAGCTAGCACCAAGCAGGGGGATGTCAGGTGCAGCGGCTTGGTAGACGGCTCGATGGCCTAAGCCGAGCGGAAGCAGCGGAGAACAGCTCAATCCCCTAGCGGTTCCAGAATGACTACCGGAATCTCGCGTTCGGTCCGCTTCTGATAGTCCGCGTAGGGAGAGAAGATTCCAACCATCTGGTCCCAGAGTGTCGATCGCTCCGCTTCTGTAGCTGTGCGAGCGCTTGCCCGAAATCGGTCCGCTTCAACCTGGACCTCCACCTCGGGGTGAGCGGTGAGGTTGAGGTACCAAGCCGGATGGGATGGAGCTCCGCCTTTGGAGGCGACGATCGCATAGCCGTTTTCGGTTTTCCCGTAGATGAGGGGCAAGAGCTGGGGTTTGCCTGATTTCCGCCCTGTCGTCGTCAAGAGAAGCGTCGGGACGAGTCCGGGACCACCGAGGTCCCACATGTGCCCATCGGCTCCGTCGCTCTCGAGGTAGCGACGAATGTGGTTCTGAATCCAATCCGGGAGGTGAGCCGGAACTGAAATTTCTGACATATTGTTCTCCTTCAGTCGCGCCCGGCTAACTATTGATGATCGAGTTTCCAGATAAGTCCTGTACCCGTGCTTTCGTTCCAGATCATACGTCCAGCAAGTTGCAGGTTCTAGCTCGGCAGTCCCGGCCTTTGCAACACGGTCGCCTGACCTCGAGCGTCTTATCCGGTTTCCTCATAATACACGCCGCCATCAGGAGTCACAAAGTGTCCAAGGGACTTCTGGCACCCGGAATCGATTCGCCTGATTGTCTTTAGTTTTCTCAAGGTGTAGGATTTGGGAGAATCTTCTTTATCCACACAACTTCTCAGATCGGGAGCGCCCTCATGCCAAAGCAGCCGACTGTCGTACCCTTGGGTCGATCGATTCTATGGGGAAATGCGATGAAGCAAGTGGGTGGGACGCTTTGACTCGCCGGCGCTGGATCCTCGTGGTGGTGGTAGTGGTGATCCTGGGGCTTTCAGCCTCTGTTGTATCTCTTCTTCGGGTGGCATCACCCAACGAATCCTACGGGCTGCTTATCGTCATCGATGGGGCTCGAGGTGACGTTTGGAAGCGTTACGCTCTAGAGGGGAGGCTTCCTAACGTGAAGCGCCTTTTCTTTGACGAAGGCCTATGGGTCAACCACGCCTCCACGGTCTTTCCGTCGATCACTGGCGCCGGATTACCGGCGGTCTTGACGGGCTCGCTACCCGGACGGCACGGCATCCCCTCGCTCTATTTTTTTGATCGACAGACGGCACAGTACCCCGTCCTCTATGCCCTCCTGGAAGCTCTTGACTGGAATCAGTGGCTCTCCCCGGACGTGAAGACGATCTGGGAACACTTTCCCGGAGCCAATGATGCGATGGCCATTGGCCCCGCTCTAAATCGGGGCGCAGACAGTGTCGTCCCGGTGATTTGGAACTTGAACTACAAACCCATGGAGTACAGGGCTAAGTTGCAGGTGGGTCTGCGCAGGTTGCGGCGTGGGTTTTTCGGTGGTCAGCCGGCACGCATCACCGTTGTCTACAACGGTTGGTTCGATCATATGGAGCACAGGTGGGGTGCCACAGACCCCGGGATGGATGAGCACTACCGAGCCGTCGACGATCTGATCGGTGAAGCGGTCCGAGTCTTCAACACGACCATGGACCAGCGGCAGGCACAGATTGGCCAGCCGGTGAAGCGATATATCGCGCTGGTCTCCGACCATGGCCACCAGGACATCAAAGAAGTGTACTCGATAGACAAATTTGTCCGTGGGGCCAAAGACGCCAAGATCATGGACAAGTCGTGGACGGAACTTTTCGGTGTGAAACTTACGGGCTCCCTGCCGGACAACTACGAAGACCGGGAAATCGTGGTCGCCGCCGGCGAAGGTCATGCACTTCTCTACTTTCCCACTCCGGTGATGAGTGCCGACGGAAGGGTCGAACGACTAGACTGGTCACGGCGGCCAGGACTGCAACTCCTGCGCGACTACCCTTACAGTGCCGGCAGGGTGGATGTCATCGCCGAAGGGATTGCATGGAAAGAAGCGGTGGCCTTCATGGTAGGAAAGGATTGGGACACCGGAAAAGTCCACGTTTTCAGTTATCTGGGTGAATCGGTCATCACGCGTCAAGGGACAGCACCAACGCGGGCCTCCTACCAGTACGAAGTCGTCCAAGGAGAAGATCCGCTGGAGTTCGCCCAGGATCCAGCCATCGGGCCATTGATGGACGGATCCTTCCATCACGCGGATGAGTGGCAGAAAGCGACTTACCTGAGCGAGTACCCCGATGCCATCGTTCAGCTCTTTCAGGCCTTCGATGTTGAGTCGAGGGCACCCGACCTGTACTTGTCCGCCACTCCCTATATCTCGATTGGTGATCTGGTGGACGGTACGTCCAAATCGAAACATGGCGGGTTGACCAAGGAAGAGTCCTGGGCGACGGTCGCCTTTAGCGGAACGGGCATCTCATCCATGACGGTGGAGATGGCGCGCAATGTGGACGTGGTACCGACGATGCTTTATCTGCTGGCACAACCCTACGATCCTGAGGAGATGGATGGCAAGGTGATCCCGGAGATCCGCGAGATCATGGAAAGACAGCGCCCCACTGTTGCCAACGAGACTTCAGAAACTCGACCAGAGCCCGGCGGTCCTCCTCGCTGAGATCAAAACCCTTCCTACCGCTTCCACCAAAAACCCCTTCGCTGACGTCAGGGGAAGAAGGCAATATGGACGGGTTGTAGGGAGCTATGAAATCCAAAGAAAAATTGGTGATCGGTAAAACCAGAATCGATCCCGGTCAAGTCCTCGATATTCGTCTTAAGATCTCAGAAACCTATACCGGCGATCCCATCGCTATT
>JAZFTY010000156.1:0-6389 GCA_036446935.1 Acidobacteriota bacterium
GACGACACATTGGTGTCCCTGGGAAGCAATGAAGACATCCTCAGGTTGGCGGGACCCCAGACCAAGCGGGTGGACGTGAAAGGAAGAACCGTGCTTCCCGGAATCGTGGATCCCCATCGGCACTTAGGGGGCTTTCGAGCTGAAGACTTTCCCGAAGTGAAGGGAATCCGGGTACCCCCCAGTCAAGACAAGGAAGAGATCACACGCGGGATTATCGAGGCAATCCAGAAAAGGGCCCAGGAGGTCAAGCCGGGTGAGTGGATCATCATCAACCCCATGGGTTGGGCCGCCCGGGAATTGATCTTGTATGAAGAGATTACCCGTGCCGACCTGGATCGTTGGGCTCCGGGTCACGCCATCATGCTCAACGAAAGCGGGACGGGTGCCTACAGTCAAATTCTCTTTAGCAGCAAGGCCAGGGAAATCATCGAAGACGAGCTCCCTGTTTTTGCGCAGTTTAGCGACAACGATATCAAAGGAGATGGGGTTAATCTGGTCAATATCATCGTTAAAGATATTCTCCTGAAGGGGCGGGACAAGGAATTTGCAGAGTCGATGAAACACTACTTGATCAATGCTGCACCTCCGCGGGGTATCACAACGGTGGGAACGCGAATCTTGAGGACGCCCTTGAATGCGCTCTTCATCCTGGATAAGAAAGACGAAATGCCCCTCCGGTTCGGTTGGTTCTTCAGTGACGGCTCCTATTACAACCCAGCAGGTTTTTACAAACGCTTTCCCAATTTTGTGGGGGTGGGAAGCAAATATGTTTGGGGTCTGGGCAACGGAGAGGAGGTCATTGAGTCGCCGACCACGGGGCTGTGTACGACTCTTCCGATCATCAATCCTGCGCTCAGAGAGCATTACCGTAAGGCAAACATTGAGCTGTGTCGCCTGCTTCATCCCGTGATCAGAGCGACCGTCAAGGACCAGATCGCCTATGGACGAGGCGTGGAGTATCACGGGGCGGGAGATCGAACCATCGATCTATTGCTGGAGATCATCGAAGAAGTCCAGCAGGAGAATAATCTAACCGATGAAGATATCCGCGAGAAAAGGTTGACCATGGAGCATCTTGCCCTGGTCAGGCCGGACCAGTACCCCAAGCTTAAAAAGTATGGAATTATCATGGCCAACACCCCGGGTTACTTTGCCCGTAATATCGACAAGAGCAAGGCCGCAAATATTCCGCAAAATTTCGGTGAGGAGTATTTGAAGTGGCATCAGCCGGTCAAAAGTTTCATTGACTATGGAATCATGACGGTGATGTCTGAAATCGGCAGGCCCTTTGTTGCCTTGAAAAGATATATTACGCGCGAGACCTGTTTTACGGCCCGGCTCCCCGAGCAGGGAGAAGTGGGTGTCGAGAAGTGCGCGATTTTCTCACCGGAGCAGGCAGTGGATCGCAATACCGCTTTGAGGATGGCGACGATCTGGCCCGCTTACTATATGGTCAGAGAGAATGAGATCGGTTCCCTGGAAGAGGGGAAATGGGCGGATTTTATTGTGATCGATCAGGACTATTTCAGTCTTCCTGAAAAGCAAATCGCCGACATCCAGGTGTTGCTGACCGTGTTGGGGGGAGAGGTGGTCTACGCCAACCCCGATTTCGGGCCGGTTGATCCCGATCTTTTCAGGTCTCCCGATTATATTAAGGACGCTGTACTCACCAACTAGCTCAAAGTTCAGTCAGCGAGGGATCTGCACATCGTAGTGGCCATGGGAGGGAGACGAAGAGGGAGAAGACTTTGCCAGATGGGGGTCGGGCTGGCTGCTCTCTTGATGTTACTCCCTCTCTCATTCCCTACGCTACTCGCTATTCAGCAGGAAAGCAGTTCAACCGAACGTTTGAACCTGGGATTTGACCAGTCGGTCCCGGGGGATGTGGCTTTTATAGCCGTTATGTTCAGCACTTCAGGCGAAGTTGAAATCGGAAAGATCATCACCGAGATCACCTTTCCCCGCGAGATCCTTTCATTTAAAGAGGCGCGCGGAGATCTACCCCTCAAGTCGATCGATGCTGAGTTGAGTACCCAGGTCAGGAACGATGATCCAGAATCTGAGAACTCGATCCTGGAGATCGTGATTACGAGCAAAGCAGGGGAAGCCATCCCTGCCGGGACTCTGGTCAATCTGACCTTCATGATCTCGCCAGAGGCTCCTACCCTGCACACCATAGTACTGGAAAACAGGTCTGAGGCTTTCACCACGGACGATCCGCCTGAACGCGTCGAGCTGACAACCACGAATGGGGAGATCGAAAGTCTCGATATTCCTGCGCTCTTCGCCTGCTTTTTTTACATGCATTAAATAGCCCATGAACTTATTTCCTCCCGAGATCAATGAGATTGTTCTTTCTCACTACCCACTGATCCTGGCAAGCCTGGTCGGATACTTCGCTATCTTTGTTCTCATCTCCTACTGGGCGAAGCGGCGGCTCAGCGAAGATGTGGGCGACTACGTCGTAGCCTCCCGAAGCTTGGGGTGGCTGGTGGTGACCTTTACCATGTATGCCTCGGTCCTGAGCGGCGTGGGAATGGCAGGGATACCCGGGACCGTCTACACGGTGGGCGTACCGTTTTTGGTGGCGGTCTTGACCGGTCATACCATCGCCATCATGCTGCTGTCCTACTTTGGTCCCCGCATCTGGATACTCGGAAATCACTATAATTTCACCACCCCGGGTGACCTGCTGGGTGAGTACTACCAATCGGATACCGTTCGAATCTACACCGTCGTCGCCAGCCTGCTCTTCAACCTGGCTTATATCGTGGCACAGCTTTTGGCCGGCGGGATTCTGCTGAATGTTCTTTCTGGAAATGTCATCCCTTTGGAAGTGGGAAGCGTGATCATTGCCGTGGTGGTCATGGTCCATGTGGCCATGGCGGGCCTGCGCGGGATTGCCTGGCTGGATTGTTTCAACGGCTTCTTGATTCTCTCTCTGCTCTTCCTTTTTGGCGTCACCATCATCATCGTTTCTGGGGGACCCGGGGCGGTAGTAGCCGGCTTGGGAGAGTTGAGGGACAAATTTATTGCCATCCCGGGGGTGGTCGGCGTTTTTACTCCCTCCTATATTTTGGGCATTGCCATAGGCCTGAGCGTTGGCCCCATGGTCTTTTCCCCTTCGGCGTGGATTCGCATGTACTCCGCTCGCAGCAAGAACCACTTCGCCAAGATTGGCAGCCTCATGCTGGTACTCTGGCTGGTCTCCCACGTCATCGGGACTTACTTTATCGGGAGTCACGGTCAATTCCTTTATCCTGATGTGGGAAATCCCGATTACATTTCTTCACTTTTGGCCTTTGGGGTACTGCCGGTTTTTCTAGCGGCCTTATTCTTGATTGCGATTTTGGCAGCCATCATCTCCACCACCGATACCTACATTCATACTTTGACAGCGACCGTTGTCCGGGATGTGGGCCGGGCCGTGATTTGGCCGGAAATGGATGAGTCTCTGGAGCTCAAACTCAATCGAGCAGTGATGGTGGTTTTTGCTGCGGTGGGTGTTCTTCTGGCGCTCCTGAACCCTGTTTTGATCACTCCTCTGGCCATCTTCGGGGGCGGGATCACCCTGCAGCTTATGACTCCCCTGCTGGGGGCAGTCACCTGGTCGCGTGCCTCCACGGAAGCGGCCCTGGTGGCCCCTGGTGCCGGCATTGTGTTGACGCTGGTCTGGGAATTGAAGATCCTTCCCAATCCGATTCCAGGATTCCCTGGACTGGCCACCGCCTTCCTGATCAACGTCCTGTTGTTCGTGGTAGTCAGCTACCTGACCAAACCTCAGTCACCGGAAAAGGTGGAGCAATTCCACGGTTTGATCGCGCGGGAGCTTTGACCCAGGGCTTCACCCTGGGCTATTTCCTGCCGCCCCTTCAGGGCTCGAGTTGATGCTACTGGCTGGATGGGTTGCCAAAACCCGGCAACCGGCAGTAGGTCAAAAGGGTTATCGGATTCGGCACCTGAGGTGCCTCCTACACTCCTGCTCTAGACAGCACCACGGCACGAATTTACGAAAGCACGGGCGTACGACTGTGCGCCCTACACCTTGCGGGTGCGCATCTTGGCGCCGCTGATCGGAGGTATCCACGGATCCTCCGCCCAGACGGTGTTGGGACGCTGTATCTGGGCATCGATCAGATAGGGCTTACCCTCCTGGGTGAAGCGGCGGGCCCGGGCCAGGGCCTCCTTGAGCTGATCGGGAGACTCCACCACCTCGCCTTCCACGCCGAAGCCGTTGGCGATTTGGGCCATGTTCATATCGGGCTTGCCCAGGTAGTCGTGGGGGAAGTGACCGGTTTCGACCATGCGGCCCTCAGGGTGCCTGGAGACCGCTCGATTGTGGGGTCCGTTATAGGAGTGGTTGTTGTAGACCACGGTGATGACGGGCAGCTCCAACCGAGCCATGTTCCAGAGCGCGGTGGGCCCGAAGATGAAGCCACCGTCCCCGGTCAGGCAGATGACCTGCTGGTTGGGCCGGGCCAACTTGACTCCGGCAGCCGTCCCCACGCCCGAACCGAGATGTCCGGCATGGGATCGGATATATTCTCTTCCCCCCAGAGGGTTGAAGTTGAACAGGTGTTTGGGGCCCGCCGATTCTGTCTCGTCCACGATGATGGCGTCCTCATCAGCAAACTTGGTCAGCTCGTAGGTCAGGCGATCCTTCAGCAGGGGAGACTGATCCCAGTAGGGATTGCGGGTCACGCCATGCCACAGCTTGTAGGCCCGCTCCATGTAGACCCGGGTCTTCTCCATCCGCTCCTGTGCCTTCTTCTTCAAGGTGGGGGTGACCCGGTCTTCCACGGCAGCGATCAGGTCGTCCAGCCCGTAGCCCACGTCGGCCACCAGCGGGACATCGGTTGTGATCACGTTCCCCATGCTGGCCGCATCGATTCTCATGTCGATGAACTTGATATCGTGGGGCACCATCGGTGCCGCGTTACCGCCGTGCTGCATTTTGTTCCCCACGTTGATGACCAAGTCCACGTTCTTGGGATACTCCATCCGAGCAGGGGATCGGAAGCGCCCCACCCAAAGAGGATGGCTTTCCGGGAAATTGGCATAAATCTGAGGGGTCTGGGCCACCGGCATCCCCAGCAGTTCGGCCAGCCTGATCGCCTTGTCCACCGAGTTGGTCTTGTACAGTTCGTCGCCCACATTGAGCAGCGGCTGTTCAGCCTCCACCAACAGCTGTGCCGCCCTTTCCACTTCCTGCGGGTTGGGTCGTACACGCATACGCGGGTCCACCTTGTCGTGGATGATGACCTCGGCACGGACCTTCTCCTGGAAGTAGTCCCCGTGCCAGGTGGCGTAGGTGGGACCATAAGGAGGCGTGAAGGCCACCTTGTAGGCTCGACGAATGGTCTCGGGAATCATGTCGGGCCGTCGGGCCAGCCAATGCCATTTGGTCATGGGCCCAACGATCTCCTCCTGATAGGCCACCTCCTCGAAGCCGTCGCGGCCGGCGGTGAAGCTCTTGTCGGCGCGATAGGTGAAAAACACCATCGGCACCTGGGATTTGAAGCAGTTGTACATCTGTCCCATGGCGTTGACCAGACCCACGACCGCTACCTGCATCGACAGGACCGGCTCCCCCGAGGCCTTGACATATCCGGCGGCCATGGCCGCCCCGGGACCCTCGTGGGGGGTCAGGATGTACTGAAGCTGAGGCCGGTCGACCAGGGCCTCGTAAAAAGTCACCTCCGAGCTGCCCGAGTTGCCGAAGATATACTTGACGCCGGAAGCGATCAGCTGCTCGGCAAAGGCTTCCCCACCGTTACCCTGGAAGATCCTGACCGCATCCGGAGAGATCGGTTCGGGGTCCTGACCATGGACCAGAGGGGTCAGGGACTGGAGGATGGACTGGGCTGCCACCGCCGACACTCCGGCACCCGCCAGTTTCTTGGCAAAGCCTCTTCGAGTGATCGCTCTTGACAGATACTGTGCGACTGCTTCTCTCATGTTTGTCTCCTTGTAGGTTAGTTGTCGCTCCTACCCCTGGTCGTTGCCAGGTATTCGGCCATGGTGTTGATTTCCTCTTCTGTCCATAGGGCGCCTCGGCCCACCATTCGGTAGAGGATTCCCGTCCACTCTTTGCGGTCCCGCCTCAGGTTTTTCCACATGGTGTCCGCGTGACACTGATAACACTTACTGTTGAAGAGATCCTTTGCAGACTGGGGAGAGTCGGAGGCGGGCCTGGAGTTCTCTCCATAGTGCTCGGCCAGGTAACTGACGATGGTACCTATCTCTTCACTGGAAAGCTGCGCCCCTCGGGAGACCATGTCCTGAACCGTGCTCTCCCACCCTCGGCGACTTTTGCTTTGTACGATCACCATGTCCACGGAATGACACCCTGAGCACACCCCGCTAACCAGCGCACTGCCTTCTCCCTC
>JAZFTY010000157.1:0-8794 GCA_036446935.1 Acidobacteriota bacterium
GCCCTCGCTATCCATTTCGGCGGTCCGGGGGCCCTGTTCTGGATGTGGATGACCGCAGTTTTGGGAATGGTCACCAAGTTCGTGGAGGTGACCTTGTCCATGCATTACCGGGTCATTGAGACCCTCGATGAAACAGGTCGCGGTCAGTACGGTACGGCTTCCGGGGGTCCCATGTACTACATTGAGCGGGGACTGGGTAAGCGCTGGAAACCGATGGCCGTCTTTTTTGCTTTTGCCCTCATCATCACCTCCTTTTTTACCGGCAATGGGATTCAGGCCAACACCATGGCGGATGTTCTCTTCACTGAGTTTGGCATTCCCGCCTGGGTCACGGGTCTGGCGTCAGCCACCCTTGTCTTTTTGGTGATTGTGGGTGGAATCACCCGTATTGCCAGAGTGACCAGCGTGCTGGCTCCCCTGATGGCGGTCCTCTATGTTCTCAGTGCACTCATTATTTTGATCTTGAATCTCCCTCAGGTGGTTCCGACTCTTGGTCTGATCTTCAGAGAAGCTTTTCAGCCCACGGCGGGAATAGCAGGTACGGGAATAGGTCTTTTCGTGACCACCATGATGTGGGGGGTACGGCGAGGCCTGTTTTCCAATGAGGCGGGACAGGGTTCAGCGCCCATCGCCCATGCCGCGGCCAAGACAAATGAACCGGTTGCCGAAGGGGTGGTGGCCTTGCTGGGACCTTTCATCGACACCATTATTATCTGCTCGATGACGGGACTGGTTATTTTGATCACCGGTGTCTGGAACGAGAGGATTGCTACGGAGTTTCCCTTATCCTCAGGGGAGATCAGCTATCTCGTGGACACAGAAAGGGGCCCGGTACGGGCCAATTCCATCCCCGAGACCATTCGGATACAGCAAGGCCGTCCGCTGACTGGGACGACAGAAGCTGGCTTTGCCTGGCATGACGTGAGAGTCGAGGAGTTTTTTGTCGATGCCAGTCAGGAGCAGCCCTTCAGCGGAGTGATTCGGCCCTCTGATCAGGTTGCCGTAGCCGACGATGGAACTCGCTACCCAAGTTTATATGGCCCGGCTGTTGAGAACGGTGCCCCCCTGACGGCCCTGGCCTTTCAGCGAGGATTGTCACCCATAGGCCCCTGGGGAAATTACATCGTCCTGATCAGCGTGCTCCTTTTTGCTATCTCGACGGCTATAGCCTGGAGTTACTATGGAGACCGTTGTGTGAATTATCTCTTTGGGCCCAAGGCGATTTTGCCCTATAAGATCCTCTTTGTAATCATGCACTTTGTGGGTGCCGTCTTTGCTCTCTCCACGGTTTGGACCCTGGGAGACGTGGCGCTGGGAATGGTCACCTTCCCCAATCTGATTGCCTTGCTTCTGCTGTCAGGGGTGGTGGTGAAGCTCACCAAGAGTTACTTCGAAAGAAAACCCTGGCAGAAGTAGCGTGCTTGTTGTTCTGTTGATCGTTAGCCGACTGCCCTGAGTGTTGCTGGTGACTCTGTCAGAGCCGCAGGCTTTAGCCTGCGGGCCCGTGGGCTAAAGCCCACGGCTCTGTTGTTGCTGGTTAATCACCGAACTCGGCTCTTCCGAGTTCCTCTTCAAAATATAAATCGGCTTGTCCTGGGATTCATGGTAGGTACGCACGATAAGTTCAGCCACCAGTCCGAACAGGATGAACTGGATCCCTGCTGTGAAAAGGAAGATGGAGAGCAGCAGTAAGGGGTTGCGATGGGCCTTTACGGCCTCAAAGAGTTTTTGGTACAGCGTTATCGCACTGAGCAGTGAACCCCCCAGGAAAGAGAGCAATCCGAGGCCTCCAAAAAGATACATCGGTTTAGTGGAATAACTGCCCAAAAATTTGACCGTGATGAGATCCAGGAGGACCTTTATGGTTCGGCTGATCCCGTATTTGGATTGGCCGGAACGGCGAGGATGATGTTGAACCGGAATTTCCGTTACCCGTGCTCCCGCCCAGCTGGCAAAGATGGGAATGAATCGATGCATTTCTCCATATAAGCGGATGTGCCGCACGATGTTTCGTCTGTAGCCTTTCAGGGTGCATCCGTAGTCGTTCAGGCGGACTCCACTGATCCAGCTGATCAAACGATTGGCCAGGTGAGAGGGAAGGACTCGGGTCAGCCAGGGATCCTTGCGATCCTGTCTCCAGCAGTTGACCACGTCGTAACCCTCATCGAGCTTCTCCATGATGCGGGGAATATCCTGAGGATCATTCTGGAGATCCGCGTCCAGGGGAATAATGATTTCCCCCCGGGCATAATCAAATCCGGCGGCAATGGCAGCGGTTTGCCCGAAGTTGCGAACAAACTCCAGGACCCGAACCCGTTGATCCAGGACAGCCAGGCGCTGCAGTTCCTCGGAACTCCCATCGGAGCTTCCATCGTTGATGAAGAGAATTTCGCAGCTGGATCTCCAGGGGATCAGACTTTGGTTGAGACGGTCGTACAGGGGCCTGAGGGTCTCGAGTTCATTAAAAACGGGAATGATAATGGAGAGCTCAAGCCCGGTCTCAGAGGTCGTCTCGATTGGTGATGAGGTAGATGGGGCGGGTCCAACTTTCTCGGAGGTTGTCACTTCGGTCACGTCGGAATCCCTCGATCAGCGTACGCCCTGTAGTATATAACTTCGGCCGCTCTTCCACAATTTGCAAGGGTCGTACAGTGGCTTGGGTCAACTCCGAATAGTCTGTGGCGCTCACGATCATGTAGACGGTGACTTCGGACTCCAGAAGGGCGACTGCGGCTTGAAGATCGCCCAGTTCAAAAATAGGCTGGTCCAGATAAAAGGCCAGGCTGGGAGCCGCGAATTTATAGTAGCCGGCTTGGAAATCCTGTCCCTCTGATTCTATCCTTATCCTCTCAGCAAGATGATGGACCGGTTTGTATTTTTCCAGGGGCTGGAGGTAAAGGGCGAAGGAGGTGAAGTAAAAGAGGCTCAGAGAAGCCAGGGCCAAGGTGTAGCGTCGTCTCAGGAAGCCCCATATTAAAGCAGGAACAAAAAGCAACGGGAGCCATAGCCAGGCCTCCTCAAACAGGACCCACAGGATCCCAAAGAGGGCCAGAGCAAGAAGGGCGAACAAAGTGCTTACGATGCCTGCCAAACCCATGGGGACCCGAGCCCGCTTCAAATAAAGCGCCACCCACAGGGCTGCCGCCGGATAGAGGGGCAAGATGTAGTATTCCTGTTTGTTGTGGGAGAGGGAAAAGAGAAGGAAATAGGTCCCCATCCAGAGGCTGAGCAACATCCAGTGGTGGTCTTTTTCTTCCTCTCCGCCGCTGTCTGTTTTTCTCCGTAGAGACCAGATCACGGCCGCGGGGAAAAAGAACGACCAGGGGAAAAAGTCGCCCAGAAACACTCCCACATAGTAGAAGGGACCGCGCTGAGGGCCGAAGTCCACAGAGACGAAGCGGCCCAGATTGTCGCTTAAGAAAAACTCCAAAACGGGCTCCCAACCGGTTGTGAATCCTAAAAGTAGAAACCAGAAGGAGCATAAAAAAGCATAGATCAAACCGCCTGCCACCCAGGGAGCCTGACCCAGTCGGTTTAACTTACCGTCAATCCAGAGATAAAGTCCCAGAAAGAACAGGGGAAGGAAGGCAACGGGCCCTTTGGCTAAAAAGGCCAGGCCAAAGAAAAGGCTGGCCAGAAGAAAATGATGTTTTTTCTGCGAGTGGATCCAGGAAAGGAAAAAGGCGATGGCCCACAACAAACAAAACAACAGCAGGACGTCAATCAGAAGTCGGCGTGACAGGATGAGGAAACGAAAAGTTGTGGCAAAGATGCCTGCCGCCCAAAGCGCCACTGGCCGATCATAAAGAATCGTGCCGATGAGAAACACCGCCAGGACGGATCCATAGGCCAATAGCGCCATGGGAAAACGTTCCCAGAACACGGAAGGAGAGAAAAGGCTGTAAAAAGGGGCCACCACCCAATAGGAAAGGGGAGGTTTGTTGAGTCGGGGTCTTCCGTTGAAGGAAGGGACGGACCAATTGCCCTGTTCCACCATCTCGCGTGGGGTCTGGGCATAGAAGGCTTCATTACTGTCCCAGATCGAGGAGTCATCCAGAGCGACGAAAAAGGGAAGAGCGAAAAGAATGAGAAGCCAGTAGTGGCGGATGATTTCGTCGCTTCGTGACAAGAACCTATGCATAATCCGGGCTTGCAAGATATCACTGAGTACCGTCGCAGGCCAGGGGTGGGAACCTGACCCCCTGACCACGGACCAGAGGCTGCATTCAATGGAACCTCGACTGAAATCGAGAATTCAGGTTGAAAAGCTAGACATCGTTTGACACCCGGTCAGGAGGTCAGCCGGTCAGGTTCCCCTAGAACAAGTTTTTCTGCAACTCGTCGGTGACGGCGCCAGCGGGTGTGTGAGAGTGGCCCAAAAGCTTGAGCTCTTTGCGCTCCAGGCGTGAGAGAATCTCTCGAGCCCTGCCGATGACCCCCTGGGGCAAGCCGGCCAGACGCGCCACTTCGATGCCGTAACTCTTGCTGGCTACGCCCGGGGCTACACGGTGGAAGAAAACAATTTTCTGGTCGGATTCCTGGACTCTCACACAATAGTTTTTTGCGCCTTCATAGAGGTCTTCCAGTTTGGTCAACTCGTGATAATGCGTCGCAAACAGTGTTCGAGCCTTTCGTTTCTCCTGGGTGAGCAGATACTCCGCTACAGACCAGGCGATGGATAACCCATCAAAGGTGGCGGTGCCGCGCCCTACCTCATCCAGTAAGATGAAACTCCGCGGGGTAGCGGAATTCAGGATGGTGGCTGTTTCGATCATTTCCACCATAAAGGTGGATCGTCCCCTGGCCAGATTATCGCTGGCACCCACGCGAGTGAAAATTCGGTCGACAATACCAATATGGGCCTCATCAGCCGGAACGAAAGAGCCCATCTGGGCCATGATCACGATGAGGGCATTTTGACGAAGATAGGTCGATTTTCCACCCATGTTGGGTCCGGTTAAAATCAGCAGTTGATCCCCTTCGGCCTGACAGAGCAGGTCGTTGGGAACAAAGGGATCGCTGTTTTGAAGCTCCACAACCGGATGGCGTCCTCCCCGAATGGCCATCTCGTGGGATTCATCCAACTGGGGTCGAACCCACCGATATTTCTTGGCCGCCTGTGCAAGAGCCAACAAGCAGTCGATGCAGGCAATGATCTGAGCCGTTTGTTGAATACGCTGGGCCTGCTGACCTACCTGCTTCCGGAGCTCGAAAAACAGGTTCTTCTCAAGCTCGAAGATTTTCTCCTGGGCGGTGAGGATCTTTTCCTCGTACTCCTTCAGTTCAGGGGTAATATAACGCTCGCATCCCACCAGTGTCTGTTTGCGAATGTAGTGAGCTGGGACGGAAGCCAGGTGAGTTTTGGTGATCTCAATGAAATAACCAAACACCCTGTTGTATTTGACCTTGAGGGAAGGAATGGCCGTTTTTTCTCGCTCCTGGGACTCCAGACGGGCTATGAAGGATTTTCCTGAACGTGTAATCTCGCGCAGTTCATCCAAATCTGAGTGGAAGCCGGTCCGAATCAGACCTCCTTCATTCAAGTGCACGGGAGGCTCCTCGGCAATGGCTTGTTCCAACAGCTGAACCAGATCTTGCAGGAGATCCAGCTGGGGAGAGAGCAAGCGACTGCTATAACCATCCAGCAGTTCAGAGACTCGAGGAAGTTGCTGCAGGGAATTTTTTAGAGCCAGCAAATCTCGGGCGTTTGCGGTTTCCATGGTGACGCGGGAGAGCAGTCGTTCCAAATCCTGAATGGTCTTGAAGACCTGGCTCAGGCGGTCCATTCCGACGACCGACTGCGACAACTCCTGAACGGCATCCAAGCGCTCATTGATTCGGGTCAATTCCAGGCTTGGTCTCAACATCCAGCTGCGCAACAGGCGCGCTCCCATGGCCGTTTCCGTCAGGTCCACAACAGCAAGGAGAGTCCATTGCTTGTTTCCATCAAAACCCTGGACCAGCTCCAGATTCAGAACCGTGGATTCGTCAAGTTTCAGATGCCGGCTGGTTTCAAGAAGATTCAGATGGGTGATGTGAGCCAATTGTGATTTTTGGGTCTCCTTTACATAATGCAGCAGAGCTCCCGCCGCACAAATGGCCGCCCGATGTCCGTTGAGTCCGAACCCATCCAGGGTGGATACCTGAAAATGCTCGAGCAGAATACGCTTGCAGTAGTCCAGATTGAAAGTCCACTGAGATTGAGGAGTTCTGACAGTGCGGTCTCGCAAGTCAGGGGGAATTTGACCGGAGAGCTGCTCCTGGTGTTCTGCGGAGAGGATCAGTTCGCGCGGCTGAAAATGCAACAGTTCCTGCTGCATCTCTGTCCAGGCCTGGGTTCCCGAAAACTCACTCAGTAAGAACTCCCCGGTGGAGAGATCAAGAAAAGAAGCGCCCACTCGATCCTGTGTCTCCACCAAACCAGCGATGAAATTATTTTCTTTGGAATCCAGCAGGCCTTCCTCGATGGTCGTTCCCGGGGTCACAATTCTTGTGACCTCACGACGCACAATCCCTTTCACCTGACGAGGGTCTTCGGTCTGCTCACAGAGAGCCACCTTGTGACCCTTCCCGACGAGCCGGGCCAGATAGTTGTTGACTGCGTGATGGGGCACTCCGCACATGGGGATAGGATCGCCCCTACGGTCGCGGTTGCGGGAGGTGAGGGTGATCTCCAGCTCGCGGCTGGCTAAGATGGCATCTTCGAAGAACATCTCATAGAAATCGCCCAGACGGAAAAACAGCAGCATGCCGGGATGCTTCCGCTTGATGTCATGATACTGGCGCATCATGGGACTCAGATTTTCCATTTCTCTTGGTGCCTCTCTCGCCTTTTACCCTACTCTAGCAAGGGGGTGTGACCGTGCGTCACTTCGTGACGCCGTGTCCAGGGGCTTACGCCCCTGGCTATTGCATGTCGCCCCGCTGGGGCTCCGGAGATCGTGCTGTCGTGAGAGTGTGTTAGCTATGGTAGGATTCTAAAGCCCGGATTGTGCATAGGTTCTTGTCACGAAGCGATGAAAGCGCCGACCTGACAAGGCGCGTGACCCGCAAGCGGGTGCCCCAGGCCCCCGCAAACGTACTGTAAGGTACGTTGAGGAGGCCGACCGAGCGCAACACGGGCAGGGCGGATGATTTCGTCGCTGCAGTAGAGAATTTATGCATAATCCGGGCTGAGTCTCATTGATCAGTATCATCATCCCGACCTTCAACCGTGGCCCGTTTCTGGCACGTGCCATCCAGTCGGTCCGGGAACAGGCCTTCCAGGACTGGGAACTCATTGTGGTCGATGACGGATCCGAGGATGAGACTCGAGCCATCGTCGAAGAATTCCAGGATCATCGCATTCGCCACTTCTACCAGGAACAGCGTGGAGTGAGCGCTGCCCGAAACGCCGGCATCGGGCTGTCCCGTTACCCCTGGATCTGTTTTCTGGACAGTGATGACCAGTGGCGGCCTGCCAAACTGCACCGGCAATTGGAAGAGCTGGAGTGCTATCCCCACTACCAGGTCATTTACACCGATGAGATCTGGATTCGAAAAGGTCAGCGAGTCAATCCCAGGAAAATCCACCGCAAATACAGCGGATGGATCTACCATCGCTGTCTTCCCCTGTGCATCATCAGTCCCAGTTCGGTACTGCTGCACCGGAGCATTCTGGAACGGGAGGGCCTTTTTGACGAAGATTTTCCGGTTTGTGAGGACTATGAAATGTGGCTGAGAATTTCTTCTCGGCAACCCATCCTCTTTCTGGAGGAACCCCTCATCATCAAGGTGGGCGGGCATCCCGACCAGTTGTCCCAAAGCCTGTGGGGACTGGATCGCTATCGTCTGCAAGCTTTGATCAAGATCTACTCCTCGGGGCGTCTCACCCCCCAGCAGGAACTGTGGACGGCTCGCCAGATCATTGAAAAACTGACCATCTTAGCCACCGGTTTTGCCAACCGGGGCAAGCCGCTCGAGGCAGAGCAATATCAGAGAATGATCAAAGACTGGTCCAGTCGGGCTAGCCGTGATTAGGAATAGGTTCTCACCGCGAAGCGGAGTAGACGCCACCAGATCCGCCGCAGCAGTAAATCCGGTGAGAGGAATGAGGGTCTTAACCTCCAACCTGAGACTTGTCGGCACTGCTGGCTGCGTCCGGAGCAAAATAGCCCTGACGATGGCGAAGTCTCACGCCATCCAGGTCCACCTTCACCTTGATCTTACGGAAAGAACCATCTCGTTTCTTATTACTGGGAACGTAGGTCAGATTGTATTGACTGCGCAGCTCCTGGTCCACCTCCTGAAAGGCGGAGGCGAGCTGATCGGCCGAATAGGGGAAGAAGGCCCTGCCCCCGGTACTCTCCGTTAACTGACGAAGGGCATTGTCACCCTCATGGTCGATGTCGGCTCCAAAACGCGTCGTGCTGATTGCATAAACGGTGATCTCCGCCTGGTAGGCCATGCGAAGCATCTCCTCAAAGGTGTGCTTGCTGGTGAGATCGGCTCCATCAGAGAGAATGACCACCGTCTTTCGTCCCTTCTCCTGCAACATTTTCTGTTCCGCCACCAGGTAAACAGCATCATAAAGAGAGGTCCCGCCCCCGGCTCTCAGCAACTTGATCTCGCGGACCAGATTGTTCGGATTGGAGGTGAAATCGTGAACCAGGGTCACTCCGGTGTCGAATTCCACCAGCAGAGCCTTGTCGATGGGCCGCATGACGGCGTAGAGAAAGTCGATGGCTGTCTCTTTTTCGAAGGCCAGTTTGAGTCTGACGCTGGAACTGGTATCCATGCAAAGGGCGATGGTCAA
>JAZFTY010000158.1:0-2040 GCA_036446935.1 Acidobacteriota bacterium
GAATGTCCACCAACGAGTGCAAAAGACAGGCCATCAAAAACCAATGCATCCAATTGGAGAAGTTCCCCCAGCGTGTCCTCAACAGGCGTGCAACCCCCAACCCAACCGCCAGGCTGACGGGTGAGTGCAGGAGGCTACAAGCAGCAATCCACGCAGGATTTTCGAAATAGAGGGTACGGAAAATATATCGCGCGGTTTCATTAGAAGGCCATCCCACTACATTTTGGTAGTACAGAAAGGAACCCAACGTCAGTAAATAGAAAGGGATGTCGGGGGCAATGGAACCGATAAGAACGGCACTTCGAACCATGGGAATTCTGGGCAGTGCCTGGCGCAAGGCCGCGGTCATGAGGAAATGTGTAGGTGAATTCATGGTCCGGTTCTGAGCGACTCGTATCCGGCATCCCGACTTTCTGTTAGGGCTTTTGGCCGTCTCTGGAGTAAGGTTACAGACAGGTTCATTTCGATACAAGCAAGGAGCGTGTCTCATGAGTACAAAAACTGACAAACAAATGGCAGCTGTGCTGACTGCGGCCCTGGTTATCTTTTTGATCGGCCCGGTCTCGATCACCCTGGCCCAGGATACGACCGTCACCTCACAAATCGCATCCATCCCCAGGACATCCTCTTCTGAGGTCATGAAGCGTCCGGTAACACTCACCGACGGGGCCGGTCACATGCACCAGAAGGTGAGCACGGACTCGGCTGAGGCCCAGGCCTATTACGATCAGGGCATTGCCTACCTGCACTCTTATGTTTGGGTGGAAGCAGCACGTTCCTTTCACGAGGCCTTGCGCCACGACCCACAACTGGCCATGGCCCACCTCGGTCTGGCCAAAGCCTACACTGGTGCCACTGCCTACAAAGACGCATTCTTTCACCACAAACAGGCCGGGGAGCTCGTCGCCCAGGGAAATGTGACAGACAAAGAAGCCAAGTGGATTGCTTTGGGCCAGCAACAGCTGGATGGGGTCTTCGCCCCTCCTCAGGAGCGTACCAAGAGACTCCAGGAATACCGACAGGGCATCGATGAGCTGATCGTTCTGGACCCGGCCGATGCCCATGCCTGGGTATTGAGGGGTAATGCTTCCGAGAGAAGTGTGTCAGGTCGGGGCCAGGGAGGCCGAGTCGCCTCGGTAGCCTACTATGACGCTGCTCTGCAACGGGATCCCGAACATTTTGGTGCCCACCATTATCTGGTCCACTCCTATGAGAGTTTGGGGCTCTATGACAAGGCGGCCGAGCATGCCAAGAGATATGCGGACGCGGTCCTCAGGGTCCCCCACGCTCAGCATATGTATGCCCATGTCCTGCCCCGGTTGGGCAAGTGGACGGAAGCGCTGGAGCAACTCGAGAAGGCCGATCGTCTGCAGAGGGAATACTTCGCCGCCGGTGTTGCTCCCATCGAAGAATGGCATCACGGACACAACATCCATGTGATGGGTGCCGTTCAACTGCGTATGGGCAACTACGAAGAGGTGGGCAAGCTCTTTGAGGAAGCCTTCCACCTTGAAGTGCGCAGCCTTCGGGATGGCCGCTTTACTGATCCCTGGCTGGGTTTTCTCCTTATGAGAGGTCGCTTCGAGGAGGCGTTGAGCGCCGCCCTGGAAGCAGAAACGAGACCCCTGGCTGTGGCTCGTCTCACAGGAGCCGCTCGGGCGGCGGAGGCACTCTTGGCCTTGGGCCGTATCGAAGAGGCCAGAGAGGCTCAAGAGCGCCTCCTGACTTACTTTGAAGAATTCAAACGAGACACCGCTAATCCGATCTTCGAAAGACTGCAAAACCGCTATCAAGAAAGAACCGTCGACATCGTTGAGGCGCAGCTGGCCCTTGTGAGTGATCATCCCGAAGAAGCTGAGGAAAAGTTGATCCAACTGGCCGACAGGTTTGCCGCCAGCAAAACCCTGGATGGTTGGGTCACTGGGCTCTTTCGCTTGGAAGAACTGACGGGAGCAGCCCTGCGCGCGGGCCGCCCTGAGCTGGCCGAAGCCCTGATTGAGCGCATGCACCTGATCGATCCGGAATACACCCCCAGTATTG
>JAZFTY010000159.1:0-10826 GCA_036446935.1 Acidobacteriota bacterium
ATACCCCCTTCGACGCCCTTCAGACGTTCTGGAGCCAAATCGAAGTTGGCCAGGGTGGTCACAGAGCCTACGCGAAACTGTCGATACAGCTCATTGAGGGTGGGCGTACGGAAGCCCGTGCCCACAGCACTCCAAATGGAGACGGAATCGGTCACCTGATAGGACAACCCGATGCGTCCGCTCACTCTGCCGTTGTCTTTGTCGGGAAAGTCCACCCGGGTCTCAGTCCCGGAAAACACGGCGAGCTCCTCCCGACTTGCATCGTAATTTCGCCAGTGATCAAAACGAGCGCTGAGCAGGGCCTGTAAGCCGGGCAGTATTGTCCACGAGTCCTGCAGGAACACTCCCACCGCTCGCTGCCGGCCACCTACATTGCGTAAACGCACCGGTACCGGAGGTGTGCGGATAAAGACGATCTCCTGGCTTTCTCCGTCCACCCATCTCCAGTCAAAACCTGCCGAGAGCAGGTGTGAACTGGACACCGATTTGGACCACTGGGTGAACCCCCCATATCCGTAGGTGGGAACCTCCTGGGTGAGGGCCAGTCGTTCCGAATTCCGATCCGCCGCGACGGCGGAGAAACTGCTGCCGAAGGTTTGAAATTGAGAGAAAAAAGATGCCTGCCACTCACTGTTGTCGGGCGTACGAAAGCGCACTCCTCCTCCCAGGAATCGATACTGGGAATCATTGTTTTGCAAAGGCGTGCCATTGCTGCGGTCTTCGCTGAAGTAACTTCCTTTAACAAAAAAGCTGAAGTTGGCCGAAGGGGTGTAATCGAGCTTGAGGTTAAAATTATGGTGTTTCGCATTGGCTTCTATATCCACCGAGCCTCGCTGGCCCGGGGCGACGATCTTGTATCCGTCGGTGTGAAAGAGGCTTCCGTCCAGGGACAATCCCCAGGAACCCCACACGTTGCTGGCGAAGAAATCCAACTTTGCCGTCTCCCGATTGCCGGCACGCCCTTCCATGGCCAGGGTTCTCCTTTCGGGTCGCCGGGTCCGGATATGGATGACCCCTCCCATCGCGTAGTTTCCGTACAGGTTGGAGTGCGGACCCTCGACGATCTCAATCTGGTCAATGCTGAGCAGGGGAACGCGGCTCCAATACACCCATCCTCCGAAGGGATCGTTAAATGGCATATCGTCGAGCAACACCAGGGTGCGGCTCACGCCGCTGGGCCCGATACCCCGCAGTGAAACTCCTTGACTGGTCGGATGCGCCGCCAAGCTGCTGGTGCGGCGGAAGAGACTGAAAGTGGGAACCTGGCGAAGCAAGTCATCCAGCGCCAGTGCCGGCGAGCGGTGGATCGCATCTTCGTTCAGCACACTCACTGAAGCCGCCAGGTCTCCCACCCTTTGCTCGTTGCCTGTGGGGGTGACGGTGATCGTTTCGGGCAACAGGGCGACTCGCAGGCGGATGTTCAAATTCAGGGTCTGATTCTCTCCCAGGAGTACCACCTCGGCGTGTTCCCTAAATCCTGGCGCGCTGAGACGGACCTGGTAGGAATCAGGGGGTAAGTCCTGAATGCTGAAACTTCCATCCTGGTCCGAACGACTGGCCCGAATCACCGCCGTTGAAAGTCCCCGCAGGCGGATCTGCACACCTCCCACGGCCAAGTCAGTTTGATCGGTGATCTGGCCCGAAAGCACTCCTTCTCCCCTACCTTGGGATGCCCCAGCAATGGACATGGCCAGGGCAAAGGAACAAAGCATCAGCCCGATGTGATGAGACTTTAGATAATGAATATTCAACATAAACTCCAACCTTGTCTGCCTGTTTTCTCCCTCCGATGGCCTTGTCTGTGAGTTTCTACTACGGATGAGGCTTGAAATCAATGATATTCGCACTCGCTTGACTTGAAGAATCACTGCAAGCTTTAATAGATCCCTTCAAGCGACAATCGAGGTTACCGATGAAGCGAATCTTGCCTGTCTTCCTTTTAGGGGGGCTGATACTTCTTCTCTCTGTTCCGGTGATTTACGGGCTTTGGCTGGGCCGTCTGGCCGACGCTGAGGCTGCCTTCTCGGACACCCGCTATACAGAGGCTCAAGAGCAGTTCCAGCAGGTCTTCTCGGGATGGGAACTGAGCTTTTTGCCCCGCTTCCTGGTGGGGGAAAATCGAGTTCGTATCGTCCTGAACCTGATTCAGATTGGCTATGTTTTGGGCGAGTACGATCAAACTCTGGAATTCTTGAGAGGCGAGGGTTCCCTCTCTGCCCTGGTCAGCGAACCGGAATATCACTTTTGGATGGGGAATCTCCTGATGGCTCAGGCCCTGAACCAACCGGATGGACACCTGATCGATACGTTAGTGCGATGTCGAGAGGAATATTTGGAGACTCTACGCTGGGACGCCGACTTTTGGGATGCCAAATACAACTACGAGTACGTGAATGAGCTTCTGGCCCAATTCCAGGAGGGCGATTCCCATTCAGAAGAGGAGATCGAGCTGTTGCTGGACAAGGTGCGAACCGACATGCCGCGGCGAAAGAAAGTACTTCCTCCTGAGATGAGGAAATGATTCCATGTATTTTGACCGACCGGTTTACCTGTGGCTGCTCGTCCTTTTGCCCCTTCTTTGGTTTTTCCTGAGTCGATATATTTCAGCCGGAGATCGCGTCCGCAAGATGTGGTCCAAACCGAGCCTCTCGGCGCTTCTGCCCCCGCATCGGCGAGATCTTCTGGCAGCGTTGCTGGTTGTCGTGGGATTTATTTCTCTGGCCGTGGCATTAGCTGACCCTTACCTGCTGCGCATCACGGAAAACCCTCAGTTTCGGCGGAAAAATCTGGTTTTCCTTCTGGATGTCTCACCCTCAATGAATACCCAGGATGTCTGGCCGTCCCGGATTGAGAGAGCCAAAGAGGTCATCCACCGATTCATTCAGAGAGAGACCGAAGTGGTTCGTTTTGGTCTGGTTTCCTTTTCGGAATCGAGTGTCATCCTCTCCTATTTAACCTCCGATCCCCAGAACCTTCTTTTTTACCTGGATTTCCTGCGTCCCGATCGGCGAATCCTGTACGGAACCGATATTGGAGTTGCCCTGAGCAGTGGCCTGCAGGTTCTGGAAAAACAGAAGCAGAGGGAAGAATCCGATCGCCTCAGACCCGAGACCGGGAGTTTGTTAGTCCTGCTCTCCGATGGCGAAGATCACGGAGAAAGTCTGGAAACAGCGATCCAGGAAGCTGCCAGGCGCGGCATCCGGGTGCACACGGTTGGAGTGGGCACCTCACAAGGGGGGCAGATACCCCTGATTGACGAGGAGGGGAAGCCGGGTTACCTTGAGGATGACCATGGAGTGCGGCTGGTTTCCAAGCTGACCGTCGACACCCTCAAGGAGATCGCGCTGCAAACGGGAGGAAAGTTCTTTCAGGCCAGTTCGGGAGTGGAGTTGGAATCTGCCTTGGAATCCATCTTGAAGGCGGAGCGCGAAATCACGGGTTATCAGGTGGGCTCTTCCAGACAAGCGATGTTTTATTATTTTGTGGGCGGTGCTTTTTTTTCCCAACTGCTGGTCTTGACGCTGAGGTTTTAGGGTGAAAGTGGAGCAAGACGGGGTTCTCAGCAGGGAAGGAGCGGAAGCTCAGATCGCGGCCATTCACGAGACTATCGGGCGAGTGATCATCGGGCAATCCGGTCTGATCGACAAGCTTCTGATTGCGCTGTTTTCCAAGATTCCCTATTCATTCAAGGGCGGCGGTGGAGAGAAGGCCGGATGTGGACATGTGCTTTTGGAAGGAGTTCCGGGCCTGGCCAAGACTCTGGCAGTCACCGCCATAGCCCGGGCGATTGATGCCCAGTTTCAAAGGATCCAGTTCACCCCCGACCTGTTACCGGGAGATATTATCGGGACACGGGTCTATGAGACCTCCACGGCTACCTTCACCACCGAGAAGGGTCCCATTTTTGCTCACATTGTTCTGGCCGATGAAATCAATCGGGGTACTCCCAAGACTCAGAGTGCCCTTCTGGAAGCCATGCAGGAGCGCCAGGTAACGATATCGGATGAAACCTTTGGGCTGCCCCAGCCTTTCTGGGTGCTGGCCACCCAGAATCCTCTGGAGCAGGAAGGAGTATATGTCTTGCCCGAGGCCCAATTGGACCGCTTCTCCATGAAAATTGTGGTCCTCTACCCGGGCCCAGAAGATGAAGAGAAGATTCTTCAAATGCGGCTGGTGGAACAGGAGATTCTTCCCGTGATCACTCCCCAGGAAGTGAGTCAGATCCAGAGTCTCACCAGCCAGGTTTCGGTGGAGACGCAGGTGCATCGATACATTGTCCGATTGGGCAGAATGTCCCGCGGGGAAGAAGACAGTAGCCCGGCTGTGGTGCGGGAGATGGTGCTTCACGGGGTTTCACCGCGCTCTCTTCAGCATGTCCTGGCCCTGGCTCGCACTCGCGCCTTCATGGCCGGACGGGACTATGTTTTGCCGAAGGATGTGAAGGCCATCGCCGTGGAAGCTCTCCAACATCGCATCATCCGCACCATCAGGGCGGAAACCCAGGGTGTCAGTGGAGGGCAAATTGTCAGTGAAATGCTCAGACAGGTTCCTCTCTATGAATAGCCAGGAAGATCTAAAGAGCTCGGATGAGCTTCTGGAGCGGTTGCAGTTCGTCGAGATCTACACCCGAAAACGGATTCAGGCCCATATTCTTGGAGAATACGAGAGTTCTCTAAAGGGAACCGGATTTGAGTTTCGCGAACATAAGAAATATCAGCGGGGGGATGACTATCGGCGCATCGACTGCAACGTCACTGCGCGATTCCAGTATCCTTATGTGAAGCAGTTTGTGGCCGAAAAAGAGGTTAACGTCTGGTTGGTCTGCGACCTGTCCTCCTCCATGTTTTTTGGATCGGGCCAACGCAGCAAGTCGGAAGTCATGACAGAGGTCGCGGCGGTGCTGGGCTTTTCTGCCTCTCAACTGCACATGAAAGTAGGCTTTCTCAGCTTCTCCGACCAGGTGGAGTCTTGTCTGGCACCCAGGCAGAGTCGAGTGGTGACCTGGGATATCCTTCGTCTCATTCCTCACTCTCGTTCTTCCCGCCGCCTCACCTGCTTTGACGACATTGCCGAAACCTTGCGGAAGAGAATCAAGGGAACCTCACTCATTTTCTTTTTGAGTGATTTCATCTCTCTTGAGCAGATGTTTGAAAACCCGCAGATGGGCTATCTGGCCCGGCACCACGACTTGATACCGGTGGTGATTGAGGATCCTCTTGAACGAGCCATTCCACAGCTCCCGGGTCTGCACTTGCTCGAGGATTCCGAGAGTGGTCATCGGCGGATGTCCTACTGGTCCAAAGAGAATGTGAACAAGTACCAGCGGGAGATCGAGCGTCGAAGGCAGAGCTTAACCTCCATGTTCTATTCGATGGATCTCGATTCTCTCTGGATCGACGCGGGGGATGAGAACTTTGTTGATCGCTTACTGGAACATTTCCTCCGACGGAGAAGGCTTTCATGAGATACGGTTGGATTCTCTTTTTCTGTCTATTCTTTAGCCTGGGATGGGCAGCACCCCAAAGTGTGGAAGAAGAGCCTTCTTCCCCCATTGATCTGGTGACCCTGCTCAGCAAGACGGCGATCTACGTGGGAGATGTTTTTGAGTACAGAATCTCGGTTCGACACAGCAACGAATTTTCCTTCGTGACCCAGGAGTTCGAAGAAAGGCTGGTTGTTCGTCCATTCGAACTGGTTGACTTTCAGATCGACCAGAAGGTCGTGGGAGAGGAGACACTCCTGGATCTGGTTCTCACTCTGGTCTCTTATGAGTCACCGGGAGTTAAAGAGATCCCTTCCTTGAACCTGTTTTACTATCCCAGCGGGTCCCTGTCTCAGGCCGGAACCCAGCAGGATATTCCAGCCAGGGTTTTGAGGGTGCCGTCCCAGCGGATCCAGCTGCAATCGACACTTCTGGGGGAAGGGGATGGCCTGCGCGATCCCCTCCGATTGGTCCCTTTCCCCAGGAGCAATCTGATCCTGCCGGTTCTCTCCGCAGGTGTGCTGCTTTTGGTGGTGGCTGGGTCCATCATTGTCGGAGTTCGCTACACCAGGCAGAAGCAAGATGAGCAGCCCGATCAGCTGAAGCGGTTGCGGGAGGAGACCCTGCATTCTCTTCGCCAGGTGCAGCAAAAGGGACCTTCAGAAGGCCAGGATCGAGATCCTTATCTTGAGGTCTCTAAGGTGGTACGCCGTTACCTGCAATACCGCTATGGCTTTTTGTCGCAGGCGCTGACCCCTGAAGAGATCCGAGAGGAGTTGCAGGAGAGCACCGATCCGGAATTCGCCTCACAGGTGGAAACCGTTTTGGAACTTTGCGATCGCTTGTTTTTTGAGGGTGCGACGTCGCCCGCGGCCAACCTGGAAGATCTTTGCTCACAGGCGGTGAATCTGGTCCTATCCAGGTCACTTGAGTCGCCATGAACCCCATTGAGATTCTGCGTCCCGACCTTCTTGTGCTGGTGTTGATCCCGGTAGTGGTCTTGCTCTTTCGAAGCCGCTTCTGGCGCCGCTCTGTGGAGCATCCCTTGACGGATCGCTTCGCCGGTTTCGGTTTTCGAAAGCCTCCTTTCTGGCTCTACATTCCCCGTCTGATCGAATGGGTTATTATCTTGCTCCTTGTGGGCGTGTTCATTCAGCCGGTATTGCCGATCGGGCAGAGGCAGACCACCGTTCGTGCCTTGGATTTGGTTCTTTGCATTGATTTGTCCGCCAGCATGCGAAAGAACGTTGAGGGCCCTTCGGAAGCGGTCTCGGCCTCCTCCGATCCACAGTTGACCCGCCTTGAGGCGGTGAAGCAGGTCGCTCTGGATTTCATCCGCAGTCGACCCCAGGATCGAATCGGGTTGGTGGTCTTTTCGGCCAACGCTTACCTGGTCAATCCGCTGACCACGGACCACCAGGTCCTCTCTGAATATATCGGGCTGGTGGACGGGAATACGCTCATCGGCGAAGGCCTGACCTCTGTTGGAGAGGGTCTGCGCCTCTCCAACGATCTGCTCTCCTTTTTTGGCGCTGATCAGGATAGAGAAGGGAAGGCCATCATCGTCTTTACCGATGCGGAACAGAACTACGGACGGAAACCCGACCGCCCTTTGGAGAGGGCTCGGCAAAACAAGACCCGAGTTTACTTTGTGGGCGTGGGTGTGCCCATCGAATCGGTCTTGGGCTCTTTAACGGGTGTGGTTCGTGAGACGGGTGGAGACTACTTTAATGCCATGCACGTCGAGGAGTTGAGAGAGGTTTCCCGGCAGATCGATCGTCTGGAAAGGAATCCCGTACAGGTCACCGAGTATCTTCGTAACCAGGCCCTCTCTCTGCCGCTTCTAGTGGCGGCCAGCTGTTTGCTGGTGGTGGGTTGCGCTTTGAGAGCATTTCCCAGTTTCTATGTGACTGGATAGCTCCTTAGCCTTGACGATGCATGAATTCTCTACTGCAGCGTCGAATCCGTCCGTCCTGACTGCGCGACCCGCAAAACGGGTGCCCCCTCGGTCAGACCTCCTCAACGTACTGCAGTGAGTACGTTTGCGGGGGCCTTCCGTCGCGCGTCTTGTCAGGTCGGCGCTTTCGTTGCTTCGTGACGAGAACCTATGCATGGTCCAGGCCAGGTCATTTGCAAACAGGGCTTTGGTCCTCTACAATTTCGGCTCGGGAAGGAATGACCTTGTGAGCAAACACAGCAGTGTAAAAGTCACACAAACCAAGCTGGATGATCCCTTTGAGTTCACCGTCACCTTAAAAGGGAGCGGGGGTGAAACTCATCACGAGGTCACCATGACCCAGTCCACTTATGAGAAGCTGACTGGAAGTCAGGTGAGCCCTGAAACTTGTGTACAGGCGGCCTTCGAGTTCCTGCTGGAACGGGAACCCCAGGAGTCTATTTTAACCAGCTTCGACATCACCGTGATTTCCACCTATTACCCGGCTTTTGAAACGGAATTCTCCGGCTATCTTCACTGACCGCCGACTGGTTCAGTGTGCCCGCAACGCCTTGAGGGCCGCTTCATGCAAATGACCGTTGGATGCAACCACTCCTCGATTTTGGGTTAAGAGCGGTCCCACTGAAAAATCCAGAGGTTTCCCATCCAGATCGGTGATTCGTCCACCTGCCTCTTCGATCACCAGAGAGCCCGCGGCTTGGTCCCAGATTTTCTCCCGGTAATCCGGATAGGTCGGGGAGAGAAGGCGAAAGAGCATGTCACCCGTTCCCTCGGCCAGGACAGCATATTTAGCCTGGCTATCCATGAGCACAGGTGGGGCACTGACTCCTATGGCCTGCATCAGTTCATCCATTTGACCCACGTTAGTGTGCGCAGCCTCGAACGACCGCAGGAGCCGCGCTTGGGCGGGATCTTCACATGCAGAGACCCGGAGTTTTTCAAACCTTTCCGGACCGGTTAATGGGGTTCTCCAGCACCCTTGTCCACGGACGGCGATGATCAGGGATCCACGCCCCAGGTTGGGGCATGCCAGAGCGCCAATTTGAACCTCACCCTTGACCACCAGGGCCAGTGCCACGACGTACTGGTTGCCCCTCAAAAAACCCTTGGTGCCGTCAATGGGATCCAGTGTCCAGAAGCGATGGCCGGATTCTTTTCCGCCTTGATCGATCCACTGGTAAACCTGTTCCAAAGTGGCGTCAGGCACGCTGTGGGCGACGGATTCCACCACCTGGTTCTGAATGTCTTGCTGTGGGGTACCGCGGAGGGTTGCGGAATCCTCTTCGGCCACCAGGGTGTCCTCAGGAAAAGCCGTTTCCAGTGATCGCCCTAACAGAGCCTGAACAGCGAAATCAGCAACCGTAACAGGTGATTTGTCCTCTTTGGTCAGGGCTTTGGGAGCCATATCCCGCTGTATTAGTTTAGCCAGGTGGGCGGCTTTCTTCAAGGCACCAACCGCAAACATAATCTCGGGATGATCAAGATCAATCATTGCGCCCATAATCTTCTCACACTTGGGCGTAGAAGGTGCGGGTTTCAGGTGCCATATTTTAATTTCCAGGGCAAGGGGGTTTGGATGGTCAGTTGTCCGCTGCTTCGCTTGCTCCTCGGCCCCAGGACACACTACAATACGAGAGTTTCCATGGTGGGCGTAGCTCAGTTGGTAGAGCACAGGGTTGTGGTCCCTGTGGCCGCGGGTTCGAGTCCCGTCGCCCACCCCATATTCAATTGCGCCTCCCTAACCCGCACTTCGAATCCCCAGGGATCCCAACCGTCACCTCTTGTAAGGTCCAGCTGTTTCAGGGTTTTTCCTGTTTGTGGGCGGTTCCGGGGTAGAAACAGGGTAGGAAATCAAACCTGCATGGGTGCTGTACCACAGGGTTCTGGGCCCCGCTTATTTAAACACCGCCATCTTGTGCTGAACCATGTCGTGCATGGTGTAGCCAATGCCGCCGATGCCATAACCGGAGGTGCGCCGTCCGGCAAAGGGCATCCAGTCCACGCGGAATGCAGTGTGGTCATTGACCATTACAGCTGATGCATCCAGGTGCTTGATCGTATCCCTGGCTACCTCCAGGTCGTTGGTATAGACAGCAGCCTGGAAGGCCATATCCAAACCATTGGCACGATCTATCGCCTCACGACGATCCTTATAAGCGTACACACACACGACAGGACCAAAGATTTCAAGCGTTGATACCTTGGCATCCATAGGTGGGTTCAAGAGCACTGTTGGCGCATAGGTCGTATCACTGAGTTTCTTGCCCCCTGTCAGTAGCTGCGCACCATCGTCAACCGCCTCCGTCACCCAGGCATGTACCCGCTCCACTTCACCTGGCAGGATGAGCGGCCCTACTTCGGTGTCCTCCTTAGTGGCGTCCCCCACCTTCAGTTTGCCTGCACCCTCTGCCAATTGCTGAGCCAAGTCTGTGGCAATGGATTCCGCTGCAAACACACGCTGTACGGAGACACAGACTTGCCCCGCATGATAGAACCCACCTTTGAGCAGGGAGGGGATCACGGTGTCCAGACCGACCGTGTCATCGACAATCACCGGGGCCACTCCTCCGTGCTCCAGCGCACAGCGTACGCCAGGCGCCATTTTACTGCGCAGCATCCAGCCCACTTTGGCTGATCCTACAAACGTGAAAAAGTGAATGCGTGAATCGGTCACCAGCTTTTCTGCTACGTTCCTGTCACACACGATACATTGGCACCACTCCTCGGGTAACCCGGCCTCATAGACCAGTTCGACAAAACGGATGCAGTTCAGTGGGGTGGTCTGTGCAGGTTTCACAATCACCGGACATCCCACTGCAATGGCTGGCACGACTTGGTGGACGATCAGGTTGAGCGGGTGGTTAAAGGCGCTAATCGCTACGACCACGCCAATGGGCTCATAGGTGGTGAAGGCAGTACGCCCTGTAGCCGCAAGGGTATGCCCCATAGGAATTTCCTGCCCCCGCATGACCTGGGAAAGTTCCTTGATGGCCAGGCCGATGCCATCGATGGCACGGGCCACTTCCACTCGAGCATCCATCAAAGGTTTGCCGCCCTCTTGGGCAATGAGCAAGGCAAAGTCATCGGCTTCGGCATCAATGAGCAAGGCTAATTTCTCTAAAATGGCAATACGCTCATGATGCTCCAGCCAGCCATCGCGGTTCCTATAGCATGCAAGGGCCTTTTCCAGCATTGCTTCAGCATCGTCGGCATTCTGCATGGGGATGGTTCTAATGAGCGATCCATCGAAGGGTGATGAGACGTCGAGCGGGGCTTCCTTTTGTGTCATTTCCGTCATAACAGGCATACCTTTTCTTTGAGTTCGTCCACTAAAACCTTGTGGTTTTCTGAGTAGTCCACGGGCAGTTCAACCAGGTGTACTCCGCC